>JBOGFE010000540.1:0-14478 GCA_050741935.1 Acidimicrobiia bacterium
GACCTGGGCGCCCCGGAACGGAGCGCCGGCGGGGGCGCCCCCGCACTCCTCCAGCACGGAACCGAACGGCGTGCCGGCGGCCACCTCGTAGACGCCGGGCCGGGCGCAGCCCGCCGGCAGCGTCACCAGGAGCGTGCCGGGGTACCCCCGGGTGCCGACCTCCCGGAACCACGTAGCGCCGTGACGGGCCACCAGGGCGATGTGGGCCAGCGTCTCCACGTTGCTCACGACCGTGGGATGGCCGTGGAGGCCGTGCTCGGCCGGGTAGGGCGGCTTGGCCCGGGGCTGGGGCGACGGCTCGCCCCTCTCGATGAACTCCAGGGCGCAGCTGTCCTCGCCGGCCACGTAGGCGGCGGGGGCGGCCACCAACGACACCTCGACGTCACCGGCCAGCCCCGCGGCCTCGACCTCGGCGATGGCCGAAGCCGTCGCCGCCAGCGGCCCGGCGGCCTCTTCGTTGACGTAGCAGACGACGGTGCGCGCCTCCAGGGCCACCGCCGAGCACAGCGCCCCCTCCAACACGAGGTGCGGCCGGGTGGCCAGGAGATAGCGGTCCTTCAGGCTGCCGGGCTCGTCCTCGGCGCCGTTGACCACCAGGTAGCGGGGGGCGGGCCCGGACCGCGCCGCCTCCCACTTGGTGGCGACGGGAAAGGCGGCGCCGCCCCGGCCCCGCAGGCCCGAGGTCGAGATCTCGTCCCGCAGCCAGCCCGCGCCCCTCGCTCCCACCTGGTCGACGCCCTGGTACCCACCGCTCTCCCGGTAGGTGGAGAGGTCGGGACCTCCGGCGGCGAGGAGCCGCACGGGTCCCTACAGATCCTCGGGCAGCAGGCCCGCGTCGAGCACCGAGAAGATCAGGTTGCGGGTGATCTTGTCCGTCCCCCGGGTGAGGCGCTCCACGACGGTGCCGGCCCGGAGGGCGGCGACGATCTCGTCGACGTCCTCCGGTTGCACGTCGCAGTACCAGACCTGGTCCTCCACGCAGACCACGTTGGGGCCCTTCTCGCAGGCCGAGAAGCAGATGTAGTCGCGCACGTCGACGCCGGGCAGGTCCCCGGCGTCGCGGCGCGCCTGGAGGGCGGCGAGCACGTCCGGGGACCCCCGCTCCTCGCAATCCACGTTCACGCAGACGAGCACGGTGCGCGCCGCGGCGCTCATGTCCCGTCCCCGCGTCGGCCGCCCTGGTCCATCCCGAGGAAGATACCGCCCCCCTCGGTCGGGCCGTTGCGCTAGAGAGAAGGGGCGGCGAAGGTGACGTCGATGTCCTCGAAGCCGAGGGCACCGAGCAGCTGGCGGAGCATGGCGGCGGTGTTCTCCTCGGCCCGCGCCGCCAGGCCGGCCTCGGCCGCGGCGGCCGACAGGCGGGGCTGGGCGGCCAGGTACAGCGGCCGCTCGCCGGTGGGGCTGTCGGTGAAGACGGACCCGAGGCGGTCGAGCAGGCCCCGGTCCCGGTCGACCACGCGGCTCTGCGCCGGGTCCACCTTGGGGTCGGAGAGGTGGGCGGCGGGCAGGCGGACGCTCACCGAACGGCGGTCCTCGGAGACGGTCACGGCCTCGAGGCCGAGGCTGGAGAAGTCCACGGCGGCGTCGACGGTGCCGGTGGCCAGGAACAGGGTCCGCTCCCCCTTGAGGAAGGCAGGCACGTAGCGGGTGTCGTCCTCCAGGTCGATGAAGACCTGGAAGGTGCCGGTGGCGGCGCGGAACTCGTGGAGGTCGGCCAGGGCGGTCAGCACGGCGGGCCCGGTGCGCTCCACCTGCTCGGTGCGGAAGGGGTTGGACAGGCTGGGGAAGAGACCGGTCAGGCGGTCGAGGCCGAGCCCGACCAGGACGAGGACGGCCACCAGCGCGGCCAGGCGGGCCCGTCTCCAGCCGCGGCGGGGCCGCACCGGGCGGGCCGGCGGTGATCCCTCGACGGCGTCGGGGGTGGCGTGTCGATCGGGGGCGAGAACGGGCATGCCTCTCCTTCCGGACACTGAGTGTGACCGTGCGGAGGTCAGGAGGTGACGGCCCACCGGAACGATTTGTCCGGCCCCGGCACCGGGCCCTCAAGGCGCGGGCGCTTTCGTCCGATATGGCGGCAAGAGAAGACACGAGGGAAAGGCCACGTGGTGCGCAGCGAGGTCATCAGGCCGTACCTGGAGAAGCTGCTGAGCGAGATGCTCGGCCAGGGCGTGACTCCCGACGAGTCCGGCGCCTACCCCATCCGCACCGGCACCGGCGGCTACTTCGTGTCCCTCGACGACTCCGGCGCTCCCCTGGTGCGGGTCTGGACTCCCCTGGCCCTCGACGTGCGCAAGTCGGCCAAGCTCCTCGACCTCCTCAACCAGCTCAACGTGGGCGCCACCGGCGCCCGCGCCTTCTGGGTCGACGGCCAGGTCGTGGTGGCCACGGAGATGGTGGCCGAGACCCTCCACCCCCAGGACCTCCACCTGGCCTGCGGCACGGTGGGCGAGGCGGCCGAGCGCTTCGGCCCCCAGCTCGCCGCCCAGTTCGGCGGCCGGACCCTCTTCGCGCTGCCCGGCGGGGCGGTCGAGGAGGAGGCCCCGGCGGCGGACACCACCCCCGCTCCGGAGGAGCCCGAGGTGCTCGCCCTGCCCGTGGGCGCCTTCCGCTCGGCCTACCGCCACTCCGGCTACCTCTAAACCGCTCCCCCCTCCGGGGCGACGTCGAGGTTCTCGAGCAGGGCCAGGATGGCCTCGCCGTAGGCCTCGAGCTTGGCGGGGCCGATCCCGCTGCAGCGGGCCAGCCCGGCGAGGGAATCCGGGAGCCGCTGGGCGATGTCGGTGATGGTGGCGTTGGTCAGGTAGACGTAGGCCGGTTTGCCCTCCGCCTTGGCCATGGCCGACCGCCAGGCCACCAGGGCGGCGCGGGCCGCCTCCCCGGCACGGGTCAGGGGCTTCTCCTCCTTGGCCGCCACCGGGCCCCGGGCCGCGGTTCGGAGCAGCTCGAGGCTTGCCGGCGAAGCAGGTGGGGGCGCCGGACGCTCGGGAGCCGTCCTCGTCATCTCGACCAGGAAAGGCGAGGGGGCGGCGGCGTCCCCGAGCACGACCACCTGGTCCCGGCCCCGGGTGATGGCGACGTGGAAGATCCGCCGTTCCTCCTCCTCGTCGCCGGCCAGGCGGTGGGGGAAGAGGCCGGCGTCGGCGCCGAAGACGGCCACGCAGGGCCACTCCCGGCCCTTGACCCGGTGCACGGTGGCCAGGTGCACCCCCTGTTCGTTGCCGGCGCTGGCGTCGAGCACCGAGCGGAGCCAGGCCTCGAAGGTGACCGGGTCGGAATGGAGGGTGGCCACCTGGAGGAGGGCGGCGAGATCGTCGCCGTTGGCGGAGCGGTCGAGGGTGCCCTTGGAGGCATCGAGGGTGTCCATGGCCTCGCCCAGGCCGATCCCGTCGCGCACGTGACGCAGCAGCCCGGCGGTGGTGGACCCCGGCGCCCCGGCGGCGTCGGCCAGCCCCTCCAGGTCGTCGGCGTACCGCTGCACCCGGTCGGCGTCGCGGGCGAAGGCGTCCTTGTCCGCCAGCCAGGTGGCCAGGCCCCGGATGGAGCGCACCGAGGTGGTGGCGTCCCGGGCCAGCATCTCCAGCACCCGGGGCGAGATCTTGCGCGACGGCCGGCGCACCGTGGCCCGCACGTCGGCCCGGCTGATGGCGGCCGGGTTGGTGGCCATCCGGAGGTAGGCCAGGGCGGCGGCGGTCCCGGCCCGGTCGAGCAGCCAGGGCCCGACCGCGCCCCGGCACGGGACGCCGGCCTCGGTGAGCAGCACCTGGGCGGCGAGCAGGGAGGAGTTCACCCGGGTCAGCACGGCGATGTCGGTGGGCTCGGTGCCGTCCTTGCGCCAGCGCTCCACGGCGTCGACCGTCGCCGGGCCGAGTTCGGTGTCGGCCGCCAGGCGGACCTGGAGGGCGCCGGCGTCGGGCGATGCGCCGGGCCCGGGCCGGATGGCCTTGGCGATGCGCCGGCCGTTGTGGGACAGCAGGTGGCCGGCGGCCGTGACCACCGCCTCGGGACAGCGGTAGTTGACCTCGAGGTCGTAGGCGGCGGCGCCGGGGAAGTAGCGGGGGAAGTCGATGAGGAAACCGGGGTCGGCCCCGGCGTACCCGTAGATGACCTGGTCGTCGTCGCCCACCCCGAACACGTCGGCGGCCGGGCCCGCCACCAGGCGCACCAGGAGGAGATGCGCCGGCGTGAGGTCCTGGAACTCGTCGACCAGCAGCGTCCGGGCCCCGGCCCGCACCTCGGCCCGGAGGTCGGGATCGGCCAGGAGCAGGGCGATGGCCCGGTAGATCTGGTCGTCGAAGTCGAGGAGGTCGAGGGCCTCGAGACGTTCCCGGTAGGCGGGGAACACGGCGGGGAGCCCGGTGGCGTCGGGGTACAGGCGCTCGGCCTGCTGGGGGGTCATCAGTCCCAGGCGGACGGCGGCGAGGGCGTCGAGGTAGGGAGCCAGGGGGTCGGTGTTCACCTTGCGCCGGGTGGTGACCAGCCCGGCCAGGATCTCGCGCTGCTCGCGCTCCTCGGCCACCCGGAAGCGCCGGCCGGGCTGGCGCTGGCAGACGTCGAGCCCGAGTGAGTTGAGGGTGCGGATGGTGGGTGAGAAGCCCTCGGTGCGCTCCCGCAGCTGCCCGGCGGCGAGCACGTTGTAGGCCACGGCGGTGACCAGCGCGGGCTCGTAGCCCCGGTCGCTGACCAGGTGCCGGATGCGTTCGGTGAGGACCCGGGTCTTGCCCGACCCGGCGGGGGCGATGATGCGGGCCGGGCCGCCGGCGTGGGCGACGGCGGCCAGCTGGTCGGGGGCGAGGTCGGCGGAGGGGGCGGCGTGGCGGGCGACGGTGAGCAGGCCGGCGTCGATCGAGTCGCGGTGGACCACGGCGTGGCCACCGAGGCCGGGGTCGAGGTGGACGGGCCGGCGCGGCCCCCCGTCGCAGTAGGCGGGCGTACCGTCGGGCAGCACGATGTCGGCCGGGCCCTCGGGCGTGTGCCGGCCGCCCCGCCGGGCGGCCCGCACGCCGTGCCACCACACGGGGTCGTCCGGACCCCGGGTGGCGGCGTCGTAGTTGTTGGCCCAGACCAGGAACTGGAGGCGCTCCCGCTCGAAGGTGAAGGCGGGGTCGAGGAGGTGGGGGTCGGTACCGCAGCGCTCGGGCTCCCGCAGCGCTTCGGCGGGGACGGCCAGCTCGACCACCACCCGCTCCCGGTTCGCCCAGGCGGCATTGAGCCGGTCGGCGGTGGCGGCCGGCTCGGCCAGCACGGCGTCGTCGACCACCACCTTGGGGACTCCGGCGAAGGGCGGGGGGATGGGCGCCCCGGGAAGCACCACCAGGCCCCGCCCCAGGGCATCAGGACCGGGAAGAGTCATGGATCAGGACCTCCGGACGAGGGCCTGGCGGCTGGGGCTGGGGCCCCCGGCCGCATCGCGATGCGCCGCCAGGCGAAGAGCAATGACCATCGCATCATGGCGGGCCCCTCTGACAGTTACGGACCTGTGATTCGGTCGAGGAACCGGTCCAGGGCAAGGTTGAAGTCGCGGGGGCCCTCCAGGTTGGAGACGTGACCGACATCGGGGAGGACGACCAGCTCGGCGCCGGGAATGCCCTCGGCCAGGGTGGTGGCGGCCGCCACCGGGGTGAGGTTGTCGTCCTCTCCCACCAGCACGAGGGTGGGGACGGAGATGCCACCCAGCCGGCCGGTGGCGTCGGCCCGGGTCCGCATCGCCTCCAGGGCGCCGATCCAGCCCTCGACCGGGGTGGCCAGCATGAAGGACCGGGCCGCCTCGATGGCCGCCTCCCGCTCCGGTCCCCGTTTGCTGATCAGGGCGTCGATCAGGCCGTCGGCCAGCGAGGACCGCTCCCCGCCGCCGGCCAGGAAGGTCTGCTGGTCCGCCCGCCGTTGGCGACCCTCGTCGGTGTCGGCCTCGGCCCGGGTGTCGGCCAGCACCAGGGCCGAAACCAGCTCGGGGCGCCGGTGGACCAGGTCGAGGGCGACGTAGCCGCCCATGGACAGGCCGGCGAGGACCACCGGCCCGGTGCCGAGCGCCCCGAGGAGGCCGGCGACCTGGTCGGCGTAGCCCGGGATCGAGCAGCCGGTCCTCTCGGCGGGGACGTCCGAGCCCCCGAAGCCGAACAGGTCCGGGGCGATGCAGCGGTGGCCCCGGGCCACGAGATGGTCGATCTGGGGTCGCCACATCCCGCTCTCGAAGGGGAAGCCGTGCACGAAGCAGACGACGGGCTCGCCGGCGCCCTCGTCGAGGTAGTGGACCCGCCGGCCGTTGATCTCGAGATCAGGCATGGCCCTGAAACTACCCCGGGCTCCTCGCTACGTGACCGGGGCGAGCGGGAATTGCGAGCGGGATTCGAGGACGGTGTCGATCATCCCGTAGGCGAGCGCCTCCTCGGCGGTGAACCAGTGGTCCCGGTCGAAGTCGGCGATGATGCGCGCCACCGGCTGGCCGGTGTGGAAGGCCAGGCGCTCGGCCATGAGCTGGCGCTTGCGGGCGAACTCGTCGGCGTGGAGCACGATGTCGCTGGCCACCCCCCGCAGGGCGCCGTGGGGCTGGTGCATGAGGATGCTGGCGTGGCGCAGGGCGTAGCGCCGGCCCGGAGCCCCGGCGCACATGAGGAACTGCGCCATGGAGGCGGCCAGGCCGAGGGCGACGGTGGCCACCTCGCATCCCAGCAGCCGCATGGTGTCGTAGATGGCGAAGCCGGCGTCCACCGATCCACCCGGTGAGTTGATGTAGAGGGTGATGGCGGCGTCGGGGTTGTCGGCCTCGAGCACCAGCAGCTGGGCGCAGACGTGCTGGGCCAGGCGGTCGTCGATCTCACCGCCCACCATGACGATGCGGGCCTCGAGGAGGCGCCGGCCCACCACCTCCAGGGGCGGGCGCACCTCGTTGGTGATCGGGCTCGGGATCGGGGTCTCGGCCATCACGACTCCTGGTCCTTTCGGGGACACCCCGTCCCCCGGTAAACTGCAACTCATTGGTTGCACATTGTAGCGGATGTGCAACCGTACAGTTGCACGACGGAGGTGCGGGTTGACGGCTCGGGTGGAGCGGAGCGTGGTGGTGCGGGCGCCGGCCGACGCGGTGTGGCGGGCCCTGGTCGACGGCGGTCAGCTGTCGGCCTGGTTCGGCGACGACGCCGAGCTCGACGCCTTCCCCGGCGGGCAGCTGGCCGTCTCCGAGGACGGCCGCCGGCGCCGCGCCGTGGTGGTCGACATCGAGGTGGGCCGGCGCCTCGCCTTCCGGTGGCTCCCGGACACACCCCGGCTGGGCTTCGTCTGGAGACCCGACGACCTGCCCGCGGGGACGTCGGGCGAGGTGGAGCTCACCTTGACGGAGATGCCGGGCGGCACCCTGGTCCACGTGGTCGAGACCGCCCCGACCCATCGTTCCGCCGCCCTGGCCCCGGCCTGATGGCATGACCCGCGGCCACGATCCCCGCCAGGCTGAAGCGGTCTTCGAGGCCCTGGCCGACGCCACCCGGCGCCAGGTCGTCCGGCGTCTGGCCGAAGGCGGTCCGGCCACCGCCACCGAGCTGGCCGGCGCCCTGCCCGTCACCCGCCAGGCGGTGGCCAAGCACCTCGCCACCCTGGCCGAAGCGGGCCTGGTCACCTCCGACCGCCAGGGCCGGGAGCTGCGCTACCAGCTCACCCCCGAGCCCCTGGCGGAGGCGGTGTCGTGGATGGCGGCGGTGGGCAGCCAGTGGGACGACCGGCTCCAGGCGCTGTCGAGCTACCTGGAGACCGGAACCCCCCGGCCCAAGCGCCGCCGGGCCGGTTTCTAGGTTCTCCGCCGTTCGTTCCGCTCAGGCGCCGACCAGGACCAGCGCCATGGGCAGGACGACCCAGGCCAGCGCGACCACGGCCAGCCAGGCCAGGTAGACCACCTCGCCGACACTCCAGTTGGCGACGGCGTCCTCGTGCATCTCGACCTCCCCTTCCGGTGCCCGGCACCCCTGTGCCCGGCGCTTGTCGGCACCATACGGACCGGGTGTGTCAAAAACCCCCGGCGCGATTGACAGGCCCGGGGGCCGGGGGGAGGCTGACGCCGCGATCAGCCGTCGCCCCAAGGGAGGACGCGATGTCGGACCTGTTCAATGCCATGAACCCCG
This sequence comes from Acidimicrobiia bacterium, assembly GCA_050741935.1. Classification (GTDB taxonomy): domain Bacteria; phylum Actinomycetota; class Acidimicrobiia; order IMCC26256; family BP-133; genus CAWBJP01. Next base: position 8,106 of record JBOGFE010000540.1, read on the forward strand.
CCTCCAAGGAGACACTGCTGGGCCTCGTGCGCCGCGAGGCCGAGGACTTCCTGGCCCTGGCCCAGGAGCCGGGCCGCTGGGAGGCCCCGACCGCGTGCAGCAACTGGCAGGTCCGAGACGTCGTCGGCCACATGATCGACGCCACCGAGGGCTATTTCCCCGGCTTCGAGCTGGCCCGCGCCAGCCAGGAGGCCACCGACCAGCCCATCGGCCTGCAACCCATGGCCGAGCGCCTCGACGAGCGGGCCCAAGCGCACCGGGGCAGTGGGCAGGAGGAGGTCATCGGGCGCCTGCGGTCCGACCTGGACAAGGCCCTGGGGATCTACGAGGGCCTCTCCGCGGACGACTGGATGGGACTGATGGTCTTCCATCCCTATGCCGGTCCGCTACCCGCCGCCTTCTACCCCTGGTTCCAGCTGGTCGACTACGGCATCCACAGCTGGGACATCCGGGAGACCCGGGGCGTGGCCCATGGCCTGGCCGGGGACACGGCCGACATGCTGGCTCCGCTGGGCCTGATCGTCTGGCAGATCACGGCCGTCACCGACAACGTGGCCGAGCCCTTCGCCGTCGGCATCAACAACACGTCGGGAGCCAACGCCGGCACCTGGCAGATGAAGGTGTCCAAGGAGGGCCTGGCCTATGAGCCCGGCCCCGTGGATGACCTCGACGCGGTGATCGAGTTCGACCCCGCCACCCTGGTCCTCACCTCCTACGGCCGCATCCGGGGCGGGACGACGCGGGGCGACGTCGACGTGGCCAACCGGTTCCGCACCCTGTTCTTCAGCATCTAGCCGGCGGGGACGACGGAAGCGGTCCGCTCGTAGAGGGCGGCGGCCTCTTCGGGCGAGTCGCCGATGGCGGTGAGCCCGAAGCGGCCGTCGATGGCCAGGCAGGACAGCATGTGCAGGACCACGCCGGTGCCCCGGTCGTGGTCGAACGCCAACCCGGCGGCATCGACGGCCGCGATCACCGCCCCGGGGGCGAGGCCCTTCCAGGCCGCGTCGACGATGTTGTCGGAGGCGCAGAAGTACTTGGCCCGCCCGCCCCCCGGCGCCCGGAGCGTCCCCGTTTCCGGGTCGTAGCTGCCCCGCACCAGGTGGCGGAGGACGGCGAAGGGATGGCTTGTCCCCCCCTTGCGGAGGTTGATCTCCAGCGCATGGAGGGACCAGCCGGCGGGGGCTCCGGTGGCCACGAAGTCGATGCCGAGGCGGCCCAGGACCCCGTGTTCCCGCAGTACCTCACCGATGGCGACCCCGTGGCGGGCGAGTTCGCCGGCATAGCCGGGATCGGCCGGGAACCGGCATCCGCTGTAGGTCTGTCCCGCCTCGCCGCCCAGCACCTGCTCGTGAGCGGACCAGATGACGATCTCCCCCGAGGGCTCGATGTTGATCTGGACGCTGGGGCTGGCGAACGCCTCGCCCTGGATCCGCTCCTCCACCACGGCCCCGGCGGCCAGCGTCTCCAGGTACCACTGAGGCAGCGCCTGGATGCGGGCCCGGATGGCGGCTCGGGCGGTGGCCGGATCGGCCTCGAGCCCCGCAAGATCGATCAGCTGGTTCCCGTCGCCGCTGCCACTGTCGTCGTGCTTGATGACCACGGCCGTTGCCCCGGGCCGGTGGCGGCGGATCGTCTCGGCGGCGGCGACAGCCTGTTCCACCGTGCGTACGTCCTCCACGCCGAAGGGCACGGGGACGCCGGCCTGGGCCAGGAGGCGGCGGCCGGCACTCTTGTAACCCAGCGGCCAGAGCTCCGGGGCGGTGCCATACAGGGGCAGATTCAGGGCCAGGGCCAACTGGACTTCGTCGGGGCCGACGTTCCAGGGCTCGATGTGGGCCAGCCGGTCGCCGATCGAGGATCGCAGCTCGCCGAGCAGGTCGGCCCGTTCCAGCAGCTTGCGGGCCACCGGCCGAGGCGTCGGATCGTCCACCACCAGCAGCCGGAACCGCCGCCGGGCGGAATCCCGCTCCTCCGCCGGGAGCAGGCCGAAGTAGTGATCGAACACCTCGGGTCCCGGGTCCTGGCAGGTGACGAAGACCATCTCGCAGTTCGGATAGCGCGGCAGGCACAGGCACGCCACCAGGTACCGGTGCTCGAGCGGAGCGATCCGCTCGCCGTAGTGCTCCAGCAGGGTCTCGGCCACGCTGTAGGACGGGAGGACCACCATCACGTGGGGAACCTCCGAACCCACGCGGTTGGCCGCCCACGCCGGCCCCAGCCGCTGCTGCAGGACGGCGAAATCGGCGCGATCGCTGGCACTCATGGCGGTGCTCCTTTCCCACCGGCATGGTAGATACCGCGCCCGCGACGGTCCTCCGTACCGGTACGGACTTTGTTCTCCGCTCAGCCCGCCCGGCGGGCGGCGAGGAACACGACGATGGGGCGGTAGGGCTCCATGATCGGCGTGATGGCGGCCACGGCCCGCCGGCGGACCTCGCCCGCCGCCTCCGGTCCGATGGCGTCCAGCCAGGCGGCGAACTGGGCCTGGCCGAAGCGGTACCGGACGAGCTGTTCCGGCTCGGTGATACCGACGTCGACCGGCCGCTCGTCGACGACGACATCGACCAGCCCGGCTTCGGTGGCGGCCGCCGCCATGGCCGGCGCCGTCCCCAGCACGGGGGCGGCGACGTACTTCAGCTCGACGTACCACTCCGGTACCTGCCAGCCCGCCTCGATGGCCACCTGGTCGATCCGGTCGCGGACGTCGCTCTGGCTGGCGTTGCTGTACACGTCGGCGAGAACCGCGCCGCCGGGCCGGGTGACCCGGCCGAGCTCGGCCAGGCCGGCGACGGGGTCGAACAGATGGTTGAGGACGAAGGCGGCCACCGTGTCGTCGACCGCCCCGTCGGCGAAGGGGAGGGCCCGGACGTCGGCCACGGCGCAGGGCGGGCGGGCCTTCGCCTCCCACCCCAGCATGTCCAGCGAGAGGTCGGTGGCCAGCACCCGGGCGCCGGCCGAGGCCAAGGCGTCGCTGGCCACGCCGGTCCCCGCCCCGGCGTCGAGCACGGTGCGCCCGGCCAGGGGGTGGGGGCTGAGCGCAACCATCTCGGCGGCGATGGGGGCATAGACGAGCACGGCTCCGGTCGCCCACCGGGCTCCGGAGCCGGAGTAGCGGTCGATGCTCAGAGCACCACCCCGGGCAGGGCCAGGCCCTGGTTGTGCAGGGCAGCGCCGACCTGTGCCTCCCACCAGGCCAGCTCGTCCTCGTCGCCGAGCGCCTTCTCCCAGCCGAAGGTCGCCATCATGCCGATGACGCACAGGTCGATCTGGGTCTGCCACCAGCTCTCGGTGGCGATGCCGCACGCCTCCAGCGCCTCCCGGAAGCGCTCGATCGAAGCCTCCTTGGACTCGGGCAGCCGAGCCCGGTTGAGGGCCAGGTACCAGCACAGGTCCCAGCACGCCGGGCCCGAGCCCGGGTAGGCCCAGTCGATGAGGATGGTGCGCCCGTCCGGGTGATGGCCGACGTTGCCCATCTTCCAGTCGCCGTGCTGGAACGTGGCCGGCGTGGCCGCCATGGGTCGGGTGAGGAGCTCGGGGTCGGCGTGCACGGCCGTGGCCATGGCGGACAGGAGCGCCGACTTCCGGGGCAGGGCCCGCCAGCCGGCGTCGGCGGCGGCGATCGGGCCGGGCACGTCGTCGACCGCCAGCTCGGCGGCGATGTTGTCGGGCGCGAAGAACCGCAGCCGCTCGCCCATGGTGGTGAGCCCGCCGACGGTGTCCTCCCAGCCCCAGAAGGTGGCGGCCAGGGCGGCCATGTGCTCCATGAACCCTCGATGGTGGGCGTCAGGGACGACGTCGTCGCCTTCGGGGACGAGATGGGGGCCGACGTCGCGCATCAGCATGGACAGCACGGCGTCGTCGCCCTCCCCGGCCACCTCCATGGCCACCACCGTGTGGTCGATGCACGCCGGAGCCTGGTCCATGATCCCGGCCCGCCAGATGAGGTAGGGCCGGTGGACGTGGTCGCCGGTGACCCGCATGATCCAGTCCGACGCTGGGCTCAGGCGCTTGAGGAAGTAGCGCTCCCCGTCGATCTCCACCCGCTCGAACTCCGACCCGCTGCGGGCGTCGCCCGAACGCAGCGGGACCCGCGACGACGCCCGGGCGAGGAGCGACTCCACCGGTCCGGCCACCACGGTGGGCGGGTCAGGCTCCGGCCCGGCCGAACCTGGCCAGTAGCCGGGCCTGGTCGTCGGCGTCCTCGGCCAACTCGACCGGAGGGCCGATGGCGCCGGCCGAGCGGTAGGCCGCCTCCATGGGCTCGAACCACACGGCGCAGGCGGCGATCAGCTCGGGGTCGAGGCGGTCGTCGGCCCCGATGGCCCGGGCCAGGTCCCAGGCGTGGATGAGGTGGTCGGAGAAGAGCTGCATGGTGTACTCGGCGCCGGGGAAATCTCCGAACGACAGGTGGACGGTCCGGTCCATGGCGCCGTCGGCCTGGATGGCGGCGATGGCCGGGGCGGCCGCCTCGTCGTAGGCCTTCTTCGGGTCGTCGCCCAGCATGTCACCCTCGAAGCGACCGCCCACATCGGCGATGGTGCTGCCCTCCATGAGCGGCGGTGTCCACAGGTTCTCGTCCACGAGATGCCGCACGAGCTCTTTGACGTCCCAGTCGGAGCAGGGCGTGGGCAGGCCCCACTGGTCGTCACCGATCAGGTGGAGGCGCCGGCCGAACTCCGCACTGGCCCGCTGATGGAGGTCGGGCACGTTCATAGGCGGACACACTACGCGGTTGGTGTCTCCGTAAGCCCGAACTAGCGTTGCCGGCAACCGGTTCTCGATGCGACCGGGGGCGGAGAGCGAGATTGGGAGAGATCGCCTTCACTGGCCCGGTCACGGTGCTCTGGAGCTGGCCCGGGCCGGGCGATGGCGGCCTCGCACGTCGGCGAGTTCGCCGGCATGCCGCCCACGGGCCAGAGCGTTTCGATCCCGTTCTCCGTCTTCTACGAGCTGACGGGCGGCAAGGTCTCTTCGATTCGCGTCTACCAGCTGCTCGGGGCACTGATCTCCGAGCTCGGGGCCGCCTGACCCGTCCGCTCGGCGATCCGGCGCCGGGCGGCGGACCTCCGTATCAGTACGGTTTTCCGCCTACCAGCGCAGGTTGGGCAGCGGACGGTACAGGTGACGGATGGCGTAGCGCCCGATCATGGGCAGGGCGACACCGCGGTAGGCGTCGTTGATGGGCAGGGCGGCCGACATCTCCTTGATGAAGCCGCGGGGGATCCCGAACGTCATGCCGGTGAAGGAGACATCGATCCAGTCGGCCTTGCGCATGGCCTCGACCATGGGCTCGAACGGCCCCTGGTAGCGGCGCACCTTGTGGTGGTTGCAGATCATGAGCCGGACCTCGGGTTCCCATTCCGGCCGGCCGATGCCCACCAGGTACTCCTGCGCCCAGTCCGAGGCCCGACCCAGGTAGTCGAGGTTGCCGTCGAGGAAGAAGGGCAGGTCGTGGAAGGCGGCCATGATGGCCAGGCGGTCGTCGCGGTGGGGTTCGTCGGGCACGAGGTAGCGGCCGATGTTGACCATCCGCAGGGCGTGGTTGCGGTACCCGCGGTAGGCGAACTCCCCGAGATCGTCCCGGTGCGGTTCGAGGATCTCGTCGACGAGCGTGGATTCGGTGAGGATGTCCATGAACCTGGGACAATACTTCATAATGGGGTATTGTCCAAGACGTGCGGAAGCTGACCACGACGTCCTACGCCATCCTCGGCCTGCTCGCCGTCCAGCCCTGGTCGGCCTACGAGCTGACGAAGCAGGTCCGGCGCAGCCTGCACTTCTGCTGGCCACGGGCCGAGACCCGCCTCTACCAGGAACCGAAGAACCTGGTCGAGCACGGCCTGGCCAAGGCGGCGGTCACCACCACGGGCAGGCGCTCCCGGACCGTCTACACCATCACCCCCAAGGGCCGGAAGGCGCTGCGGCGGTGGCTCGACGAGCCCTCCGCTCCACCCCGCTTCGAATCCGAGGCGCTCCTGAGGCTGTTCTTCGCCGAGCACGGGACCAAGGAGGGGCTCCTGGCCACGCTGGCCGGCCTCGAGGTTCAGTCTCTCGAGCTCCAGGAACAGTCCCTGGCCCTGGGCGCCGAGTACCTGAGCGACCAGGCCCCCTTCCCGGAGCGCGTCCACATCCTCGGCCTGGTCGGGAAGTTCGTGCTCGATCAGACCGCCCTGGTGGCCGAATGGGCCCGCTGGGCCCGCGCCGAGGTGGAGCACTGGCCCGACGTCACCGCCGCCCCGGCCAGTCCCGAAGCGGTGGAAGCCTTCTCGGCCCGCCTGTCCGATCCCCGGCCCTAGACCCGTCGAACCCGGATTCGGGCAGGATCTGCCTCGGTTTCCGAGACGATCCGTTCCCAAATCCAAGTGGTCGGCTT
>JBOGFE010000541.1:0-3131 GCA_050741935.1 Acidimicrobiia bacterium
ACCCGAGACCGGCCTGGTCACCGCCGCGGCCCTCACCCCGGCCAACGCCGGCGACGGACCGACCGGCCTCGACCTCCTCGAAGGCGAGGACGCCGGCCTCCAGGTCCTCGCCGACTCCGCCTACGGCTCAGGCGAGGTCCGCGCCGGGCTGCGCCGGGCTGGCCACCACCAAGCCATCAAACCGATCCCGCTGCGATCCGCGGTCCCCGGCGGCTTCACCCGCGACCACTTCGTCATCGATCACCTGGTGGCCACGGCTACCTGCCCGGCCGGACACACCGTCGCCATCACACCCGGCGGCGGCGCCGCCTTCGACCGGCATTGCCACGGCTGTCCGATGCGGGCCCGATGCACCAAAGCCAAGGACGGTCGCCACCTCACCATCCACCCCCACGACGACGAACTGGTCGAGGCCCGGCGAGCCTGGCGCGACGGCGACTTCGCCGACGATTACCGGCAATGGCGGCCCATGGTCGAGCGATCCATCGCCTGGCTGGTTTTTGGTCGCCATCGCCGGGTCCGCTTCCGCGGCGTGGAAGCCAACCAACTCGGACTATCGCTCCGGATCGCCGCGATCAACCTGCGCAGACTGATCAACCTCGGCCTCGACCACCAAGGAGCCTGGACCCTGAGCTGACCTGCGGGGCCCTCGGGCTGTCAAAGAGGGACGGCTACCGGCTTTCGCCACCCGCGTGACCGCATCACACCCTCCATCAGCGGCTCTTCGGTTCGGGACATGCCCGAGGACCCGACGGAACCCTACGGCAGATCAGAGCCCTCAGGATCCGGCTTCTTCAACAGGCTCCTAGCCGAGGTCGACGGAGACGATCTCCCGGAGGCTCGTCTCCCCGAAGCTGACCCCGCGGGCAGCGGCGACCTCCCGGCGGTTCAGCGCCGCTTCGGCCGCGGCCTGCAAGGTCGCCTCGTCGTCCCAGACAGACCCGGCGATACCTTCACCGGTCTGGGGGTTGACCATGTTCCGCAGGGTCCGGAATCCCGGGGCGGACGTGATCTGGGGAACGACCTCCCGCCTGTAGTACTCGAGGGTGTCGTCGACCACGGCCGGGTCGACCTCGAACCGGATCACGAGCAGGCGACAGCCCACCGTGGGGGGCCGGCTGATCTCGACGACCCTCTCCTCGAAGTTCTCGACGGTCAGGTCGGTTCCGAACTGCCGGGCGACCTCTTCCCGGGTCTTGGCCATGGCGCCGTCGCTGGCGTCCCGGTCGGCTTCGGTCGCCCACAGCGACAGGATTCCGAATACGCCAGACGACCGATCGGCGCTGGCCGTCATCCCCTTGTAGCCCCTTTGGGACCGCACGATCGACTGCGGCTCGCCCCCGAGGAAGGTGACGGCCTCGTCGATGTCATTGACTCCCCTGATGGTGATCACGCGGGTGTGCATCGCCCACCTCCGGTGGTTTCGATCCTCTCGACCAGACCCGGTGAACCTAGACCCAGCGGCGTCGGACCATCTGTCAGCTAGGCGACAGATGGTCTGTGCAGCCAGCGGTTGGTACCGCCCGTCCGCGCCTCGGGCCTCCCGACCGGGATCAGGGCGTGGGTACCAGTCGTTCGGTTCGGCACCTTCCGGTCGGGCATACTGCGGGAATGGCGGTCAGCCAGGACGACCGACGGCGCATGGATCGGCTCGCACGAGATCTCGGCGCGGTCGAGACCGACGAGCCACCCGAGCCCGGCGCCATCGCCGACTCCGTCGCGTGGGCCAATGAGTGGCGCCGGCAGTCGGGGCTCGCACCATTGGCCGAGAACGCCGAACCGCCCGAAGAAGAGTTCTACCAACGTGCGCGAGCCCTCGGCCTCCGCCGCCACCGCGGCTGAGATTCTGGACCGGCTGGGCGGCCGGTGGGCCCTCGTCGGTGCTCTTGCCGCGCTGCGCTACCGCACCACCCCCCGGCTGACCACCGACGTCGACATCCTGGCGGAATGGAGAGCCGGCCTCGTTGAGGCCTTCGAGACGGCTGGCTACCAGGTCACTGTGCGGGCCGACCCCGGTGAAGCACCCCACCTTCTCCTCGTCCGCGGCCACGGCGACCAGATCGACATCCTCCTTCCGGTCATCGCGTACCAGGAGGTCGCGCTCGAACGGGCCCAAGACCACGTCATCACTGTCGAGGATGTCATCGTCCACAAGCTGATCGCCTGGCGCCCTCGTGACCGCAACGACATCGCCTCGATCCTCGAGGCCGGCCACAACCTCGACGTGGAGTACATCGAGCGTTGGGCGGCGGAGTGGGACGTCAGCGACCGCTGGCGCCAAGCCAAAGCCGCCCGCTGACCCCGCAGACAGCGACCACCGGGCCACGTGGAATACCCCGATGTCCGATCCCGCTGGCGGTGCTGTTTGCGGCTGCGCCAGGCCCTCGCCTTCGACGGAAACTTCGCCGCCACCGGCTTCATCGAGGCCCGCCCCTGACACTGCCGCCGGCGTCTCCCCAACCCGACGGGCGAAAAATCCTGCGGCTGCCAAGCCAACGGGCATCGGCCACTGACCTCCAACCCGGTGCTCCGGGTCGCTGCCGAACGCCCCGGCGGGCTGGGTCCTGCATATTGAGTTGTCAAGGAGCGGTTGACCGGCGGACGGGCTGACCCGCCGTAGCCCTGTTTCGGGCCGCGTTCACCGGTCGCGCTGCCGCGATGCTGACGGGCGGAGCGCTGTACTGCGAGGGCGGATCGGTCCAATGGTGACGGTTGCCTCCACCCGCCGAGGAGGCGGCACCGGCTCTAGGGGGATGGACCCGATGCTCCGACGAGGGCGAGTTGCTCGTCCCACTCCGGCGGCAGCCCCGCCGGCTCCGACCACGCCGGCTCCAACCCCGTCGCCGGCGTCGGTACGCCTCGCTCATCCGCACCCGCCCGCGCCGGGTGGGGCTCAGCCGCCCGCCCCGTCCAGGGGTCGACGCCAACGAGTTCGCCCAGCGCCGGGTCGACCGGTTCGGGATCGCGGTAGTCGTCGGGCGGGCTGAACGTCCACGACCCGTCCGCCGCCCGGGCGAGGACCCACCCGAGGTAGGTCTTCATGTCGTGGTGCAGTTTGCATAACAAGGCGCAGTTCTCCAGATCGGTCGGGCCGAGCTGCGCGAAGGGCTTGCGGTGATCAACCTGAAGAC
>JBOGFE010000542.1:0-4572 GCA_050741935.1 Acidimicrobiia bacterium
GTGCCGCCGGCGCTGGCGGCGTGGCGTCCCGGCTGCCGGGGGTGGCGCCGGCAGGGCGCGAGACAGGAGGTGTGACGTGTTCGCCGTCTGGTGCCCACGCCACCGGGCCCGGGTGCTCCTCTCCCAGGAGAGCATCCTCGCCCTGCACGCCACCCCGCAGGGCATGAGCATCGGCTACCGGTGCACCTGCGGTTACGAGGGTCTCTCGCTGCCCGCCGGCGTCGCCGGCCGGCCCGCGGCGTGATTGCAGTCGCCTCGCAACAACATCCGGGCTGCAAGTAGTCTCGGCGCCGGGATGGACGCCGTCACCACGTTTGGTCCCGTCGCCCTGGTCGGCAGCGGGGAGTTCACGCCGGCCATGAGCGCCGTCGACCGGCTGCTGCTCGAGGGCCGGTCCCCCCGGGTGGTGTTCCTGCCCACCGCCGCCGGCCCCGAGGGCCCCGAGCGGGTCTCCTACTGGGTCGACCTGGGCCGGGACCACTATCACGGGCTCGGCGCCGAACCCGTGCCCCTGCTCGTGCTCGACCGCCCGGCGGCCGACGATCCCGACCTGGCCGCCCGGGTGGAAGGGGCCGGGCTGGTCTACCTGTCGGGCGGCAACCCGGAGTACCTGGCCGCCACGCTGGCCGGGACCCGGGTCCTGGACGCCATCCTGGCCGCCTGGAAGGCCGGGGCCGCCCTGGCCGGATGCTCGGCCGGAGCCTGCGCCCTGACCGCCGCGGTCTTCGGGGCCGGCCTGTCCTGGGTGCGCTCTCCCGGCCTGGCGGTGATACCGGGAGTGGTCGTCCTCCCCCACTTCGACGCCATCGAGCGGTGGTGGCCCGACATCGTCGGGCGCAACCTGAGCGCGCTCGAGCCCGGCGAGATCCTGGTCGGGATCGACGAGAGCACCGCCCTGGTGGGCGGGCCGGACCGGTTCGAGGTCCACGGCGCGGGCGCGGCCTGGGTGGTGGACGAGGCCGGCCGGGTTCCCCACCCCGCCGGCGCCGTGCTCGATCTCCGGCTGGCCGCGCCCCATCCCTGAACCGACGGTTCCGGCCGCTCCGCCTGCCGGAGTCAGGTTGTTAGCGTGGGCCCGGTGGACGCCGGTTCGGACCTGGAGGCGTTCGTCGACGCCTTCTCCGAGTGGGTGGAGGCGTGCTGGTTCGACGAGCGCGACCTGACCGCCCCCCGCCTCGAGGCCGTGCTCGGATTTCCCGGCGACGTCGTGCTCGTCGGGTCCCTGGGGCTGCTCGACCGGTTGGTGGGGGCCCTCGCCACCGACCGCGAGGAGGTGGCCGCCGCCCTGGCCCAGCACCTGATCGTGTCCGGGCCCGACCCGGCCCGTCAGGCCCTCATCCGGGACGTCGTCCTGGCCGCCGCCGCCCCCGCCGCGGCCCGGGCGCCGCTGCTGGCCGGCCACGACTCCCGAGCCGTCACCGGCGCCGCCCTGGAGTGCGCCTCCTTCCTCACCCAGGTGCTGGCGGAGCGCGACGGCGTGGTGCCCTCGAGCATCGTGCGGGACCTCTGACGCCCCCTCAGGCGGGGCCGCGGACGAAGAGGTGCCACCCCAGCCACAGCCAGGCCAGGAGGACCAGCGCCCGCGGCGCCGGCCGGCGGGTCAGGGTCAGCATGGCCTGGGCCAGGGTGGGGGTGCGGCGCCGGAGGTGGCCGGCCAGCTCGTAGACCAGGGCGGCGCCGGCGATGAGGGCGTAGCCGGCCAGGGTGAGGATCCTGGTGGTCACCGTCGCCTCCGGGCCAGGTGGTACGCCGCCGCCAGCCACAGGGCCAGCGCCAGCGCCCGCACGGGCTGGGGTTCGAGGACGACGTTGGCCATCGAGCTCAGGGTGGGGTGCTCGAACCGGGGGTGCTGCACGAAGGCGCCCACCTGCCAGATGACGAGGACCGTGCCCAGCGCCGCCCACCCCAGGAGGCCCCTGGCCGCCCAGGCCCGCTCCGGGGGGCGGGAGTGCCGCACGCCCCAGGCCATGGCCGCCGTCCCCGAGCCCACCACCACGGCGTAAGCGACACCGGTGAAGGGCGGGATCCCGGTGGCCCACCAGCTGAAGGCGAGCAGGGCGGCACCCGAGACGGCGGAGCGGGGGCTCACGCCGGTCAGTACGGGATGCGGTTCGCGCTCCGGGCCCAGGCCTGGAACGGACGGCTCCCCTCCTCGGCCAGGGCCTGGACCACCGGCAGCCGGCGGGCGTGGAGGGGGGTGGCGAGCTCCTCGTAGATGAGCGTGTCGTCGAAGCCGGCGGCGCTGGCCACCTCCCGCCCGGCACAGAAGACGACCCGGTCGATGCGGGCCCACCACGCCGCGGCCAGGCACATGGGGCAGGGCTCGGTGCTGGTGACCAGGACGGCCCCCGACAGGTGGTGGCTGCCCCGGAGGCGGGCCGCCGTCCGCAGCGCCGTCATCTCGGCGTGGGCGGTGGGGTCGGCGTTGGCCACCACCTCGTTGTGGGCCAGGGTGAGGAGCTCGCCGTCGACCATGACGGCGGCGGCGAAGGGTCCGCCTCCGCCCGACTCCGCCCACTCCTCGGCCTCGGCCACGACCCGGCGCAGCACGGCCAGCTCGGCTTCGACCACGGCAGGTGCGTCCACGGCCCGACAGTGTGGCCCAGCCCCGGGGCCGGCGCCCGGAAAATCCCCGGCCCGGTCCGGTTCCCAGCGGGTAACTTGCGTGCTCGCTGAGGTTGATCACCTGGTTGCTGGAGGCAGCATGACCCGATCCCGTACCCGCCGGCGCACCGCGCCCGAGAGCTACTTCGGAGTCCCGCTGGCCAACCGGACCGACGCTGCCCGCCTGGCCGTCAACCTACGGGCCCGCTTCGGGACCTACCACGCCGTCGCCCTGCTCGGGGAGGACGGGACCATCGTCCACCTGTGGGCGCTCACCGATCCCGGCCACCGGATCACCGATGCCGCCCAGGTCGGTCTCCTGTCGGCACCGGGCCACCCGCCCGTCATCAGTGGCTACCTCCTGAGCGGCCGCCCCGAGGCGTCGGTGGCGGTGGCCGAAGCCGACCTGGAGGACTGGAGGGCCCTGCGGAGCCGGTACGCCGCCGCCGGCCTCACCCTGGTGGACTGGCTGGTTACCAGCCCCGCCGGCGTGCGTTCCCTGGCTCTGACCGAGGGTCCGGCCGGCAAGGCCTCATGAGCTGACCGGGGGCCCGGTCGTCGCCGGCCGGTAGAGGGCGACGGCGTTGCCCCACAGGGCGGCCCGGACGAGATCCTCGTCGGCCAGGGCGTCGACCAGGAGGTCGACGTCCAGGAGCGAGAACGGCCGGGGGGCCCGGGTGGAGGGCAGGTCGGTGCCGAACAGGAGCGCGGTGGGGTCGACGGTGGCGATGCGGTCCAGGGTGGCGGCCACGTCGAGGTCGACCCGTCCGAAGCCGGTGGCCTTCACCTTGGCCCCCGCCGCCACCAGGTCGAGCACGTGGTCGAGCCCGGCGGCGGACAGGCCGAGGTGGTCGATCACCACCCGGGGCAGGCCTTCGAGGGTGGGGGCCAGCTCCTCGAGGTCGGCCGAGTCGACGGAGAGCTCGACGTGCCAGCCGGCCACGGCGTGGACCCGGCGGGCGAGCCGCTCGACCTCCTCCAGGGTCACCGGCCCGCCCCGGCGCAGGTTCACCCGGGCGGCCCGCACCCCGGCCGAGTCGAGGGCGTCGATGTCGTCGTCGTCGGCGTCGGGCGGCAGCTGGGTGACGCCCACGAAGGCCGGGCCGAGGGTGGCGAGGGCATCGAGCAGGTAGTCCTGGTCGAAGGCCTGGAAGGAGCCGGACACGACCGCCCCGCCGGTGATGCCGAGCCCGTCGGTGCTCTTCTGGTAGTCGGCGGCCGTGAACGGCTCGGGCAGGAACCCCTGGTTGGGCACCAGCGGGAACCGGGGGTCGATGACGTGGAAATGGGAGTCGAAGATCAAGGGCGTGTCCTAGGCTCCGGGGCCATGGGTTCCTCGGGCATGAGGCGCAAGCGCCGGCCGCACCTCCCGAAGGTACCGGACGGCCAACCGCACGGAACCGTCCCTCTGGGCCAGGACCCGCCGATCGGGCCCTACGACCAGAGGGCCGGCATCGTCGCCGCCGGCGCCGTCGCCCGGGCCTGGCGTCAGGGGAGCCCAGTGCAGCGGCGGATTGCCCTCGCCCTCGGCGTGGTGATGGGCGCGCAGCTGATCTGGGCGACCTTCGACTACTTCGCCGGGTAGGCGGGCGCCGCCGGCCCCGAATCGACGGGTCCTCAGCCCCCCAGCCGCGCCAGGATCCGTGTCGCCACGTCGGCCCAGGCGGCGGAGGTCGGGTCGATGAGGGAGAAGTGGCCGCCGGAGCGCACCTCGAGGAACTCGACCTCGTCGCCGGCCTTCCGGGCCTCGGCCACGTGCTTGCGCGTCTGGGCCGGGGGCACGTGCCGGTCGTCCTCGGTGTGGACCATCAGCTGGGCGACCCCCACCGGGAGGTGCTCGTCCGGGGAGGCGTCGCGCAGCGCCGCCTTCGGGCTGTGGGCGGTGGCCACGAAGTGGTCCACCGAGCGGCCGCCGACGGCCCGTCGGCGGGCCGCCAGCAGGTCGCAGATGGAGGCCAGGCCCACCAC
>JBOGFE010000543.1:0-8700 GCA_050741935.1 Acidimicrobiia bacterium
CTACAACCTGGCCGCCGACCCCCGTCTCAACCACGAGATGACCGTGGTCGCCGGGGTGAGGGCCGACGAGGCGGCCGGCCTGCTCCAGCGCTTCTTCGCCGAGCGGCGGGCCCCCCGACCCTGAGGAACGGCCGCCGGTACACTCCCCGCCCGGAGGGATGCGAGAGTGGCCGAATCGGACGGTCTCGAAAACCGTTGAGCCTCCGGGCTCCGTGGGTTCAAATCCCACTCCCTCCGCAGGTCAGCTGACCAGGTGCGTTCATGTGAATGCCCTGGTCAGCCCCTATTTCTGGGTGCGTTCAGAGCTTGCCAACCAGCGACCGCCGCTGCCCGGGATTGCCCGTCAGAGACCCTGGTTCTGGGGTGCGGATGGGGTGCGAGCGAAAATCCGGGGGTGCGAAAGGGGTGCCGAAACGGATTGGCCGAGCCCCTTCGGTGGCGTGCTTCCGGCCAAGTTGCTTCGCTACTCAAGGTGACGGGACGTGCGTCACCTGCAACGCCTTGGCCCTCCACCCGATCGGTCCAACGTTCGTCGCTCAGAAACCCGCCCGACCGGCGCGTACCAGGGGCGCGTAGCGGACGTTCGTAACGTAGAAGTCGGCCGTTCGAGTCGGCTCACCCTCACCGAGCATCTCCGCCGCCGGACGACCGACCCCGCCTGGGACCACCTGGCCGCCTGGCTCATCCGCCACCGGGGCCAGAGCGCCGCCGGGAAGCCACGCGCCGCGACCGGCCCCGCCAAGCTCCCCGCCATCGCCCGGCCAGCTGGCCGGAGCCGCCCCAAGCGCTTCACGCTCTGACGAACATGCTGCTGCGACGCCTCCCTCGCGGGTTGTCGCTGACGATCCGGCTGATCCTCGCCGCCGCCGGACGGTGGAGGACCAAGCCCCTGGGGCTCCGACCCGGAGGACCGCTTCGGGTCGCCGTGTGCGGTGGCCGTCGGGATCCTGCACGATGAGGACGTGGGCGCGTATGAAGACCTCGAGGTGATCCGGCCGGACGAGCCTCCGCCAGACCCGCCCCGTCGTACTCCACGAGGCCGGACGCTTGTCGGCGGAGCCGTCGCCCTGCTCCTCTTCGGCGGAGGATTCGTTCTCGGGCGGGCCGGCGACGACGCCCGACCACCGCTGCCGGTATGCGGGGAGCGGGCTCTCGGTCTCATCGAGGCCCGCGGACTTCCCAACGCGCCCGTTCGCGCCGAGGCTCCCTTACGCCCGACCGGGATGGGTGATGCCCCGCTGCCACTGTCCGGGTCGATGACTGTCGAGGTCGTCGGGACGGCTGAAGGCGAGGACACCTTCCGTCCCGACCAGGGCCGCCTGATGCTGGCAGTGGACCTGCCTCGGTCATCCATCGGCAAGTCAGCCATCATCACGGCGAGAGACGGGACGACCCTGCGGTCACCACGGATCTCCTCGCCGCTGTGCTCGGTTGAGGGCGAAGCGCCAGCGGAAGCCGCGCCCCCCACCTCGCCCTCGGCAACCGGTTGGAACACGTTGCCTGCCTCGCCCCTCTCGGCCCGGTACGGGCCGCTCACCGCCTGGAACGGCGGCGAGTTCTTCGTCGTTGGCGGCAGCGTCCGCACCAGCGCCACGACGGAGGAGTACAGCACCCAAGGCGCTGCCTACGACCCGGGGACCGGCCGCTGGCGCTCCCTCCCCGACGCGCCGTTTCAGGTCACCGACAAGTCCACGGCAGCCTGGACTGGGACCGAACTGATCGTCGTCGGAGGCGCCGCCCCCACCGGCCCGGGGACCGCCGAGTGGACCGCGCAGGGAGCCGCCTACTCCCCGGAGCGCAACACCTGGCGGAGGCTCCCCACGACGCCGCTGCGCCCCCGATGGAACGCCTTCTCGGCCTGGACCGGAACCCAACTGCTCATCTGGGGCGGAGCCGCCATCGTCCCCGGGATCGAGGACGTCTCCATCCTCGGCGACGGCGCCACCTACGACCTCGCCGCGGACTCCTGGCAACCTCTCAGCCGAGCACCACGCCAGCGTGGGGCCGGGGGCGCATCCGTCTGGACCGGCGACCGCTGGATTCTCGGCGGCGGCGAGAACGGCACCGACGGCGGCACCGACCACGGATGGCTCGAGTACAACCCCGCCACCCGCACTTGGCGGCGCCTCCCCGACGCCCCGTCTGCGGACCGCATCGACCAAGCCGTCATCGTTGACGGGCGAGTGCTGATTTGGCCAGAGCCCGGCCCCGAAGGTGCCGCCTACACGCCTGCTGTGAACCGCTGGGAGCCCACCGCCCCGCTGCCACTCAGCTTCACGGCCGGGGAGCTGTCCCGCTCCCTCGTCCGCGTCGAAGGCGGCGCCGCCTTTGTGGGCTCCAACCTGGAAGAGCCCTCCTGGCGGATCGCCACATACAACCCGTCGGCGAACACCTGGTCCGAGTTACCGTCACCACCGATCATCCCCCGCCAGCAGCCAGCCGTCACAAGCGGAGGTGGATGGCTCTTTGTCTGGGGTGGTTTCGGAACCGGCGGCCTCGACGCCGACGGCGCTATCCGCCGACTGCCGTAGAACGCACCGCCGCTTTGGAGGCGGCCAGGCTTCGCCACCCGCAAGAGTCCGTGGCTTGCGGTGCCCCTGGGGCTAACGAACCCCCTCAAATCTCACCCGTTTGCCGAACTCAGGCCGGCGCCGAGCGGCCCGGCCACGGCGGACCATTCGAGGCGGCTCTGCGTCGAGCGGCGGCTGTTCACCCGAGGCCGATCGCTCGGGGCGCGAGCAGCACGACGAAAGTCGCCGTCATCCCGAAGCCCACAGCCCGAAGGGGGACCGCGCCGTCCCGGTCCTGCTGGTCCGCCGACCGGGCCCGGAATGCCGACACTCCGAGAAGGGCGATCGCCACCATGAAGGCCAGCGGCGGCTGAAAGATGAGCCCGACCACACCCAATAGGAGCCCGCCGACGAAGCAGGCGGCTGCCACCGCCGGCCGGTACGCGCGATCGTGGCGCACCATCACGCCTTGCTTGTGCTGGGGTCCCGGAGGACGGCAGAGGGCGACGCGAGGAGGGCGAGGCCGACCGCCAGTGCCGGCAGGTTCAGGCCATACGCCATGTACGTCGGGGTGCCGACCGAGAGGACCAGGAACGCGCCGGCAGCCCGGAGGGCCCCTCGGCGCAGGGCGATAGCCGCCACGGCTGCGGCCGCCGGGAACACGAGGGAGGCGACCCCCACCAGCCAGCGGGCGTCGGGGTTAGCTGCGCCCACTTGGGAGATAGCGAAGGTCGCCCCGATGACCGCCCAGAGGGCCGACCCGATGCTGAGCGCCTGCCGTGTCGGCTTCGTCGCCGGGCCTCCGTCTGGCTGGTGCTGCCAATCATCCCATCGGCTACAGCTCCGGCCGCTGTCGCGAAAGCCGCGAACGGGGGCGAGCCGTCTTCATCCCCTATCGTGCGGGGCCGGCGCCTCATCGCGCACAATGTCCTGGCGGGGGGTGAAGGGGGGCTCAGCAGTGGATGGCGATGTAACCCTGGATGGTCGCGACGGCATCCCGGACGGCCTGCGGCCAGCCTTCGGTCAAGTCGGATTCGCCGTCCTCTGCGCCGCCGAGCCCGGCGGACAGTAAGTCCCGATAGGTCTGCAACGGGCCCCTGACGGGTCAGGGGCGAAAGCGAGCAGTCGCTCCACGTCGCGGAGATGCTCGGCCGATCCGACGTACGCCTCGGGCCGCTCCCCTTCGAGGGAGTGGGCCATGGCGCAGAAGTCCGCCGCGTCGTCAGGTACCACGGGCGTCATGGTGGCTCGGAGCCCTCGACCGGTTTTGAGGACTGAATCATGGGGAGGCCGTCAGGATCGCACGGCCCCGCAGACGAGGGCCGACGCCGTCCCCGGCAGCGGGGTGCGGGGCGGGCCCCGGTAGACCTCGAGCAACTGCCCCCCGTCCAGCCGGAGGACGACTTCCTGCTCGTTGACCTCCTCACCGGTGGCGGTGCGGTGGAAGCTGTTCTGGATGATGTCGGTCCGGCCGTCGCCGTCGGCGTCAGCACACCACAGCGTCGACCCGCCAGACATACCCCAGCCGATCACGAGCGGATTGTCGACGTCGCTCGCGACGGCGGCCCGCAACCCGCTGCCAACCCAGCTCACGATGTTGAAGTCCTGGGCGGTGTTGCCGGGCCCGTCCTCGAGCCAGATTTCGTGGCGACTGTCGCTGTTGACGTCAGCCGTCCCGAGGAGTCTGGGGCACACACTGCGCACCGCGACCCGGGCCTCATCGCCCGCTCCTCGCCGGACGACGATTCGCCACTCCCATTCTCCCGCCGCCTCGGCGGTGACGCTGTCGACCCGGCCGTCACCGTCGATGTCGCCCGACACGGGCGGTCCATGGTCGCAGCCGCCCGCCGCTTCCCCCCTGCCTGACTGCGGCGAAGTCGTTTCGTGCGCAGCCCGTTCAGGCTCATGGTCCTCGCTGCAGGCGCCGAGGCCTCCGGCCATGGCGACCACGGCAACCAGCATCCAGGGTGCGACGGTCGGTAGGCGGGGCACCGACCCATCTTCCCGCGCTTGACGAGCGTCGGACCGTCACTGGGCGGCTGCCTTCGACGGTTCACTGCTCCGCCCTGCCTGGGCGCGTCGATAGCCGCCGAGAGCGACCCGCTCGAGGTCGTCGAAGCTGCGGTGCCCGCCGAACTGACGGCCGGTCATCCGACAGAGGTTCTCCTGAACGGTCGCCCTGACCTACCCATAGCCAAGCGACCGGAGTTCGACGAGGAGATCATCCAAGCGGAATAACCCCTCGGGGTCCCGGACGGCCAGAGCCGCACCTGCCTTGAGAATCGCCGCTCGGCACCCCGGGGCAACGCCAGCGCTCGCCGGCGCCGCCGGATCGGTTCAGCAATCACGGCCACCAGCGTGCCGGATCAGAAGAGGCTCAGGAAGGCGGGACGTCAGAGGCCGATGTCATTTCCGAGGTCTGGGCCGCGGTCGACGCCACGATGCAGCTCCGGCTCATGGCGAGGTGCGAGGATTCGGCTCAGTTCCTGGTGGATCTCCGGTATGTCGCTCAGCGGGTTCAGTTCCCGTTCGATGGCGTCGAGTCGAGAGGTGAGCTCGGGGTGTTCTCGCAGCCAGCTGGTGCGATCCGCCTGCAGCTCGCGCAGCTCCTTCACGCGGTCGTCCGTCTCGTCAATGTGGCGGTCGAGCCGAATCGCCTCGGGCACGACAACCTCGTCGTAGGCCTTCTGCGCCTTGGCCTCCCGATCGGCCCACTCCTTGGCGTCATGCCGCCAGTGGCGGCGCGTCCGGCGGCTGTCGACCGTATCGGCGAAGCGTTCGGCTTCCCGGTGGCGGTTGCGGGCGGTGTTCAGGTCGCGGGCGGCCCCGCCTTGGGCCGTGTCGGCGTAGCGGCCTCGGCCCAGTTCGAGGTCGCGTCGGGACCGCTGGAAGGCGGCGAGACGGATCTCCGCGGCTCGGAGGTCTGGTGCCCGGTCGGGTGGGATCGCAGCTCGGGTCGCCTGCCGTTGGGCTTCGAGGCGGGCGAGGCGGAGGGCTTCTCGGATGGTCGCGGGGGCGGCCTGGTGGCGATCGAAGTCGAGGGGGTGGGTGGCGGGGGTGCCGGAGTCGATGGCCCAGCGGGCCCGGCGGTCGACGGACCAGTCGCGGGTGAGGTCTTCGACGGCCTGGTCCAAGTCGTCGGCGACGACGTGGACGCTGTTGGCCTCGCGGGCCCGGCTCATCGATACATAAGCGAGTGAGCGGCCTCCGCCGTCTTCGAGGCGGTGGGCGATGTCGACGGTCGAGGCTTGCGAGCGGTGGACGGTGATGGCGTATCCGTGGGCGAGGCGGTCCTTGCCGAGTTCCTCGCCGCCGAGGCGCTCGAGGCGGCCGTCGTCCATGCGGACCGTCAGCGCACGGTGGCGGACATCGATGGCTTCGACGACGCCGCGCTCGCACGTGACGACCTGGCCGCCGGCACCGGGCGCGAGGGTGACGATGAGGTCACCGGCCGCGTAGTGGCGGCCGTCGGCGGCGAGGTTGGGTCCGTGCAAGCGGCCAGCGAGGGCCCAGCGGTCGCGAGCGAGGCGGTTGAGGTCCTCCACGTTGGTGCGCTGCCATGCGTACATGGTTGTGTCCTTGCCGGCGAGGGCGTCGGCGGCCCAGATGTCCACCATTGCCCACATCGCTTCGTGTCGGTCCGGGGCGATCCTGATGCGGTCGTGCTCGGCGTACCAGGCGACCGCATTGGCGACGTCGCCAGCTCGCAACTCGGTTAGGGCCTGTCCCTCTCCGGGGTCGCGTTGGCGGACGTTCTCGGAGAGGACGTGGACCTGGCCGTGGTGCCGGTTGAGGACCGCTCGGAACGCGCCGCCCGGGCCGACGGCGTCGAGTTGGCGATGGTCGCCCACGAGGACGACCTTGGCTCTGGCGATGTCGGCGGCGGTGAGGAGCCGAAGCATGGCCGGGTCGTCGGTCATTCCGGCTTCGTCGAGGACGACGACGTGGCTGGCGGTCAGATTGAGGGTGTGGTGGTCCATGCGCCAGAGCAGCGAGGCCAGGGTTCGGCTCCCGGCGATGCCGGCTTCGCGGCCGAGGGTGCGGGCGGCCTGCCCGGAGGTGGCAGTGCCGATCACCTGGTACCCGGAGGCTGCGTATGCCTCGGCAACGCAGCGGATGGCTGTGGTCTTGCCGGAACCGGCCACCCCGAGGACGAGGGAGACGCGACGTCCGTCGGTGCAGATGCCCCGGACGGCCGCTTCCTGCCCTGCGGTGAGGGGCCGCCCCATGCGGATGGCCGCGCCGAGCATGGCCTGTTGGACCTGGGCGGCCGGCGCGGTTGGTGCGCCCGGGGTGGCGGTCCCCTTGGCGACGATCTCGGCGATGGCGGACTCGATGGCGAGGACGGAGGCGGTGGCGTAGGCCTGCTGGCGGGCGCCGCGGACCCGAAGGAGCGGGACGGACTCGGGTGCGGCCACGACCCGGCCGACGACCGTGGCCAGCTCCTCGAGCGGCCGCCCGAACAGGCTGGGCGAGACGTTGACGACTACATCGGCGGCGGTGAAGACCTTCTCCGCCGAGAGGCGACTTTCCGGGCCCAGCACCTCCCGGGTGATGTGCAGGACCTCCCGTTCCGGGAGCGGACCGGGAAGCTCGGCCTGCTGGGCGGCGTGGCCGACGGCGGCGACCAGGTCGGGAACGGGCCAGCCGACCTCGGTCAGTTCCTGGTGCCAGCGGGGCATCAACTCCCCGATGGGGGTGTGTCGCTTGACGTCGCGGGTGTCGCGGGCGGCAATGTTGCGGGCCCGGTAGCTCGAATAGCCCCGTGCAGAGACGGCGGCGTCGATTTCCGCGGCCCGCTTGGAGTGCATGTCGAGGACCTCGTCGGGGATCCCGGCGATGCGCCAGTGGCCCAGACGGCCCGACCGGCCGGGGTCGGGAGCGATGGCGTAGCCGAGTTCGACCGCCACACGGGCTCCGGCCATGCGGCCGACGGCGGTGGCGGCGTGGAGTTGCTCGCGCCACACCGTGGTGTCGGCCGCCTTCCAGCCGCCCCAGTCGTCCAGCATCTCGACCACGTTGGCCAGGAGGACGTGGTCGTGAGGGCAAGGGTCCCCAGCCCGGGAGGTGGCGTGACGGGTATGGGCGTAAACCAGCCCACCCGTCGGAGATGAGATGGCCAGGCGGCCCCGCCGCCCGCCGCGCTCCCTGGTGACGGCCTCCAGGTAGGCCAGGGTGGCGTCGCGCTCGGCGTCCATGATCCGGTGCATGTCCTCAGCCCGCCCGATCACACCGAGCTCGGCCACCGACTTGTGGGCGGAGATGACCAGCTCCATGCCCGGCCGGCGGGTCGTGGCCAGCTGCGCGCCCGTCCGCGGGTGCGTGGCGCCGCCCGGGCCGTAGATCGCCGCGTACTCCTCCTCGGTCACCCGGCCGGCCAGACCGAGGCGAACGGCTCCCGATCCGCCCCAGACGAGCGGAGTCTCACCTCGCGAGGCGTAGTAGGCCAGGGCTTGGCCGGGATGGTCGTCGGCTCGGCCCATGACCGTCGCCTGGTGGTACGCGACCGAATTCGCACCCATCATCCGCATCCACGCCACGGCCCGACCCCCAGCAACCAAACGGTTGCAATCGTGTCCTCGCCTTTTGGGATTTTGGCGTTGAGTGTTCGGGTTGTAAAGAGCTATTTCGATGGGCTGGTATTGATGGGTATTCAGGGATAGTAATGGTCATTGGCGGTCGGGTTTTCGTTGGCAGCTCGGGCGTTTGTGGGAGCGGGGTTCCAGGTGAGAACTGTGTCCGTGCTTGCCGTGTCCGGTAGAGCCGGGCACGGCGCCCGTGAGTGTGGATCGGGAAGGACCTGAGCTCCGATCAGGAACCTCGAACGCGTTTCGGGAATGGCTCCGCTGGATTTTCTTCAGACCGGGAACGGTCTGGGAACCAAACCGGGAAGGTGACCGGGAATCCCCGGGCGCATGATCGGCCCTGAAGGAATGCGCGTCGCGTTCCCGGTTCCCGGAGGCCAGTCTTTGACCATGACCGGCACGCAGGCGACCCACCCGATGCACACAGACCCGAAAAAACCTCGCGGCCCATGTCGGATTCCGGTTGTCGCGTGCGCATAGGCGCCACGCGCATAGGTGTCAGCAAAGAGACTGTCAGAGGAGGCACGTAGAATGCCGAAGACGACTGGGGTCGACGGCGACCGGAACGGGCACACCCGGGCACCGTTGATGGACATCGAAGCAGT
>JBOGFE010000544.1:0-1846 GCA_050741935.1 Acidimicrobiia bacterium
CTCGCCGCCCTCCGAGGTGGTGAGAGTCAATGGGGTCACCTTCAACGCCAGGGCTTCCAAACCGGAAAGGAACTCGACGTGTCACCGGGCCGTGGCCCGGCGGCCTGATCCAGGTAGTGGCACGTTCTGGGCAGTCGAGGTTCGCGCCTCAACTTGATGTCAACACGTTTGTCAACGCACTCCGCATAACAGGGCGGTACCAGACGTAACGAGACCCGGGTATGCGAGGCGAAATGGCTCGTCACCCGGGACTTGCCGGGAGTGGACGATCCGTGGCAACACGACCCCCGGCGAACTCGAAAACCGTTGAGCCTCCGGGCTCCGTGGGTTCAAATCCCACTCCCTCCGCTCCCCGCTGGCCAGGTGCGTTGAGATAAACGCCCTGGTCAGCACCCCTTTCCCGGGACCAGGCGCTACTGGGTGCTACGGCCGCCCTGTTCCGTCGGCCGGATCGACTGGCGGGCCCTCTGGCGGTTCCGGGCGCCGCCGTAGCGGGACGCTCCCTCCACTGCGACGGGCAGCGTGCCGGTACCGGGAAGGTCGAGGGCGTCGAAGTCGACCTCGGGCAGCCGCCGGTCGAAGCCGACGGACTTGTGGGTCATGGAGAGCGAGAGGGCGACGGCGTGGTCGGCGGTGATGACGCCGAGTTTCCGGGCGGCGACGGCGACGCGTGTCTGGCAGCGGCAGTCGATGGAGTGGAGGGCGGCGGTCTTGGCGGCGGAGCCGACGGCGATGCCCAGGTCGATGTCGCGCAGGTTGCAGACCGGCCCGGCGAACTCGAGCTCGCCGGAGTCGTCGCGCAGGGGTCTGGTGGCATGGAGGAACTCGGCGCAGGTGGCGTAGCCGCAGGCGCCACAGTCGTAGTTGGGTGGGTACCAGTCGGGGCGGAGCCCGACGAAGAGGACGGCGTCGACGGCCTCGGCGACGTCGGCGTCGCGGAACCAGATGGTCTCGCGCCGTTCGGCGCCCCGGGCCCGCAGCCAGGCGGCGAGCTGCGCCCGCATGTCGGGGTCGGCGACGATGACCGTCTCCATGAAGTTGTGATGGCCGGCCAGGAACATCTGCCCGCCCGACTTGGGGGCGGTGATGGCGGCGGCGGCCATCAGCTTGGCCACCTGGACGACCGTCTCGGCCCGGAGCTCGTCGTAACCGATGGCCGGGCTCATGCCGGGGTGGCCGCCACCTGCCGGGCGCTCCAGGCGTAGAGGGCGTCGTACACGAAAGACGCCCGCTCCAGGAGGCGGTGGTCGTCGTCCTCCACGTCGAGGCCACCGAGCCCGATGGCGAGGAGGCCCGGTCCGGCCGCGTCGGTGTGGATCTCGCCATCGATGTCGGCGGCGTGGACGATCCGGGCGAGGCGGTCGAGGGCCGGATCGGACAGGCCGAAGTCCTCGATCAGCACCTCGAAGGTGCACTTGCCGTCGCGGTGGTGGTAGGTGGCGCCGGGAGTGTCGAAGCTGTGCGCCCCTTCGGCGTCGGCCACGGCGAGGACCTGGTCGGTGGGGACGTAGAGGATCTCGGCCTCCGGATCGATGAAGCGGCGGATCAGCCAGGGGCAGGCGATCCGGTCGGTCTTGGGACGCGCGCGGGTGACCCACTTCACGAAGCGCCTCCAGCGATCGTGGCGGTGTCGGCGGGGAGCTGGACGGGGTGGAACCGGCGCCACAGGGCCAGGTCGTAGGCGCTCTTGACCGCACCGGCGACCAGGAACGGCAGCGCCAGTCCCAGCGGTTGCAGCAGGCCGGCCAGGGCCGGCCCGACCGGGCGGGTGAGGTAGCGGGCGGTGTTGGTGACCGCGGCGGCGGCGGTCCGCTCGGCCGGGGGGACCAGCGCCATCACGTAGGCC
>JBOGFE010000545.1:0-5333 GCA_050741935.1 Acidimicrobiia bacterium
GGGTTGGGGCCCCAACCACAGAGCGATGAGCCGCCAGGCGAAGAGCCAGAGGCACGGAGGGTGGGTCGCTGATGAACGTTCCCGATGGGCTGCGCTACACGAGCGAGCACGAGTGGATCCAGGTGGAGGGCAACCTGGCCCGGGTGGGCATCACCGACTACGCCCAGGACGCCCTGGGCGACGTCGTCTACGTCTCCCTCCCGGAGGTGGACTCGACCGTGGCCGCCAACGCGACCTGCTGCGAGGTGGAGTCCACCAAGTCGGTCTCTGACGTCTTCTCCCCGGTGTCGGGTCGCGTGGTCGAGGTGAACACCGAGCTCAACGACGCCCCCCAGGGCGTCAACGAGGCTCCCTACGGCAAGGGGTGGATCTTCGTCGTGGACATGTCCGATCCCGGCGAGCTCGACGGCCTGATGGACGCCGGCGCGTACCAGGCCCTGATCGAAAAGCTCTGACGCTGAACTAAACGTCGAGGCTTGTTTGTAAGCGGGAGGGTCCGTCGATACCCTTGCCGGCGACATGTTCTGCAACCAGTGCGGTCACCGCAACGCCCCCGGGTCCAACTTCTGCTCCTCCTGCGGAGCCGCGCTCGCCCTCGCCCCGGGCGAGGACACCACCGACACCATCGTGTTCAACCCGGCCGAGGAACGGGAGCTGGCCGACGAGCTGGCCGTCTCGCTCGACGAGCTGCCCGAGGGCGTCGGGATGCTCCTCGTCCAGAAGGGGCCCAATGCCGGCAGCCGCTACGTCCTCGACGCCGAGGTGACCCGGGCCGGGCGCCACCCCGACTCCGACATCTTCCTCGACGACATCACGGTGTCCCGCCGCCACGCCGAGATCGCCCGCCGGGGCGACGGTTACCTCCTGCGCGACGTGGGCTCGCTCAACGGCACCTACGTGAACCGGGACCGGGTCGAGGAGTCCAAGCTCAGCCATGGCGACGAGCTGCAGATCGGCAAGTTCAAGCTCGTCTTCCTGACGGGGCACTGACCTTGTCCGGGGAGGGGAAGCCCCGCTCCATCGGCGACGTGCTCGAGGAGCTGGTGGAGGAGTTTCCCGACATCAGCGTGTCCAAGATCCGGTTCCTGGAGGCGCAGGGCCTGATCAGTCCGGGCCGGACGCCGTCGGGCTACCGGCAGTTCTCCGAGGCCGACGTGGCCCTGCTGCGCTGGATCCTGGCCCTCCAGCGGGAGCACTACCTGCCCCTCAAGGTGATCCGCAAGCGCCTCAGGGACGGCGACGGGCCCTGGGCGACGCCGGCGCCGGCCGTCGAGGTCGTGTCCCAGGAGGCGGCGCCGGCCCCGGAGGACCCGCCCCCCGACGCCCTGCCGGCGGCGTGGTACCTGGAGGAGGAGGCCCCCGGGCTCGAGCCCCTCCCCGAGCCCGTCGCCACCCGCCCGATCCCGCCGGGCCCGGCGGTGGTGGGAGACCTGTGGTCCGTGGCCCCGCCCGGGCGGACCTGGACGGCGGCGGAGCTGGCCAAGGAGGTGGGCCTGGACGAGGCCGCCATCCACGAGCTGTCCTCCTTCGGCCTGCTGCCCGAGGACGACGGCCACCTGGGGGAGGAGTCGCTGCGGGCCGCCCGGGCGGCGGCCGGCTTCTTCCGCTACGGCGTGGGGGCCCGCCACCTGCGCATGTACAAGACCTCCGCCGAACGGGAGGCGTCGCTCTTCGACCAGGTGATCCTGCCCATGGCCAGCACCCGGCAGGAGGACTCCGGGCCCAAGGCCAGGGAGGCTCTGGCCGAGCTCGCCCACCTCGGTCATGCCCTGCGGCTGTCCATGCTGCGAGCCGCCCTCGGCCCCCCTCCGGGGGCCCCCTAGTGCCCGCGAACGGCTCGGTGTGGCTCGGCCCCGACGCCCTGGCCGAGACCGTGGCGCGCCTGGCGGGTGAGATCGACCGGGACCATCCCGACGGTGTGGTCCTCATCGGGGTGCTCAAGGGCTCGCTGTTCTTCCTCGCCGATCTCGTCCGGGCGATGTCGGTGCCCTGCGAGGTCGACTTCATCGCCATCTCCCACCTCACCCCGGGCTCGGGGCGGGTGCGGATCACCAAGGACCTGGACATGGACATCGCCGGGCGCCACGTCGTGGTGGTGGAGGACATCGTCGACACCGGCCTGACCCTTTCGTACCTGCTGGGCCAGCTCAACGCCCGGAGCCCCGCCAGCCTCACGGTGTGCGCCCTCCTCGACCGGGCCCGCCGGCGCATCGTGCCCCTGCCCACGCGGTACTCGGGCATCGCCATCGACGACGAGTTCGTGCTCGGTTACGGGCTCGACTACGCCGAGCGCTACCGCAACGTTTCGGGCCTCGCCGTGGGCGATCTCCGGGTCCTCGAGCGGGACCCGGACGCCTATGTGTCGAACTTCTTCGGGCGTACGGATCCGGCCCCGTGAGGGGTCGGTCCCCGGGCAGTGGATGCTAGGGTGGCTTTCGGACTGGAGGCAGGCGCGTGATCCGTCTTTCCCTTGTGGGCGTTCGAGTTGAGGTCCCGAGCAACCAGCCCATCGTGCTCCTGAGGGAAGAGGCTCCCGGCCGCCGATACCTGCCGATCTTCATCGGCCAGCCTGAGGCCACGGCCATCGTCTACGCCCTCCAGGGCATGGAGAGCCCCCGGCCGATGACCCACGACCTCTTCAAGAACGCCCTCGAGACGCTGGCCGCCCGGATCGACAAGATCGTCATCACCGAGTTGCGGGACGGGACCTTCTACGCCGAGCTCGAGGTGCTCCAGAACGGGGGCCGGCACCGCATCTCCTCCCGGCCCTCCGACGCCATCGCCCTGGCCGTGCGCTACGAGGAGCCCGTCCCCATCTACGCCGATGACGGGGTCCTGGAAGAGGCCGGCGTCGTCTTCGAAAGTGACGACGAGGAGGAGCAGGTCGAACAGTTCCGGGAGTTCCTGGAACGCGTCCGTCCCGAGGACTTCGCTCCGTAGTCACCGAGGGTTCGTTGCTTTCACACTCGGCGCTGGTAGAGTTGACACCAGCGTAACTACGCCTCTGTGAGTCGCGGGAACGTCCCGGACCGGGGAGGCGCGAGGAGGCCGAACTCCGATGGCCATGACCGGGTTTCGGGGGCCCCAGGTCTGCAAGATCGTGGGCATCACCTACCGACAGCTCGACTACTGGGCACGCACCGACCTGATCCGCCCCTCCGTGGCCGACGCCCGGGGGAGCGGCACCCAACGGCTCTACTCCTATCGTGACCTCGTCGAGCTGAAGGTGATCAAGCACCTGCTCGATGCCGGGATCTCGCTGCGGACGGCCCGTTCGGCCATCGAGTACCTGCGCGAGCACCTGGGCGAGGAGCTGGCCTCGGCCAGCCTGGTGATCAACGGCAGCCGGTCGCTCCTGGCCCGCTCCGGCGAAGAGGTCATCGACCTCGTCCGCCAGGGGCAGGGCGTGCTCAACATCCTGCCCATGGCAGGCATGTTGGAGGAGCTGGACGGGAAGATCCACGAGCTCGAACCGTCCATCGTCAACGTCCCCGGGCACGGGATCGCGGTGGGTGGCCGGCGGGCGGCCGAGGGAGGGTAGCCATCACGGAGGAGCCCCTGCCCCACGAGCAGGTCCGGTTCGCGCACAACTCCGAGCGCCAGTTCGCCCGGCTGCTCGACTTCTACGGCATCGCCTGGGAGTACGAGCCGCGAACCTTCACCCTCGAGCGGGACAAGGTGGGGAACCCCGTCCAGGCCTTCACCCCCGACTTCTACCTCCCCGCCTACGACCTCTACATCGAGATCACCACGCTCAACCAGAAGCTGGTGACGAAGAAGAACCGCAAGGCGCGCCGCCTGAAGGAGCTCCACCCGGAGGTCAACATCCGGGTCTTCTACCAGCGTGACTACCTGAGCCTGCTCATGAAGTACGGGTTGGAGCCGCCCTCCCAGCTGGTGGGGGAGGCCGAGACCCCGCCCTTCTGGCTGGCCGACCCGGCGGCCTCGCCGCCGCCCGAACCCGACATCGCCCGGGCCGAGTCCGAAGGTGAGGGCCGCCGGCGCCGGCGGCCCAAGAGCGCCTAGCTCCCCGCCGAGCACCCTCTAGCATGCCCGGCCATGGCCGATGATGCCGCGGTGCGCCACAGCCTCCTCGACGCCGAGCACCGCGCCGTCGGTGGGCGCATGGTGCCCTTCGGGGGCTGGGACATGCCCCTTCGCTACGGCTCCACGCTGGAGGAGCACCGGGCCTGCCGGGAGGGTGCGGTGGTGTTCGACGTGTCCCATCTCGGGTCGGTGTGGATGCGGGGGGCCGGCGCCTTCGAAGCGCTGCAGGGGTTGCTGACCAACGATCTGCGGCGGATCGGGCCCGGGCAGGCGCAGTACACGCATCTGCTCGACGCCGGCGACGCCCACGTGGTCGACGACATCATCGTCTGGTGGGTGCGGGAGGACGAGCTCCTCGTCATCCCCAACGCCTCCAACACCGCGCCGGCCCTGGAGGCGCTGGCCGGGGCGGCCGGCGGGCGGGCCGAGGTGGCGGACGTGACCGGGAGCCGGGCCCTCCTGGCGGTGCAGGGCCCGAGGACCCGCGAGGTGCTGGCCCGGGCCCTCCCGGGAACCGAGGAGGTCGGGCATTTCGCCGTGGCCCCCCTCGTCTCCGGCGGTTTCGGGCTGGTCGTCGGCGGCACCGGCTACACCGGCGAGGACGGTGTCGAGCTGTTCGTGGGTGAGGAGTCGGCGGCCGCGGTGTGGCACGCCCTGACGGAGGCCGGCTGCACGCCGGCGGGGCTCGGCGCCCGCGACACCCTGCGTCTGGAGATGGGCTACCCCTTGCACGGCCACGAGCTCGGCCCCGGGATCACCCCCCTCCAAGCGGGGCTCGGCTGGGTGGTGGGATGGGACAAGGAGACGTTCCGGGGCCGGGAGGCGCTGGCCGCCGAGCGGGAGCGGGGAGTGGCCCGCCGCCTCACCGGCGTCGTGCTGGCGGATCGCCAGGTGCCCCGCGCCGGATGCCCGGTGCTGGTGGAGGGCAAGCCGGCCGGAGAGGTCACCAGCGGGAACCTGTCCCCGACGCTGGAACGGGGCATCGCCCTCGCCTTTCTGCCTCCGGGGACGGCCCCGGGGACGCCCGTCGAGGTCGACATCCGGGGCCGTTCCGCTCCCGGCGTGGTGGCCCGGCCGCCCTTCGTCCCGCGTTCCTGAAGGCCGTAGCGATCCTGGCCCTGGGAGGGCCAACATCGCACCGGCCTTTTGTGGTCCGGCCGGAATCGGTGGGCGGTAGCCTGCCGCCTCGTGGCCCATTACGTCCCCCACACCGAGGCCGAGATCGAGGCGATGCTCGGCTTCCTGGGCCTGTCCGACATCGACGAGCTCTTCGAGCACATCCCGAC
>JBOGFE010000546.1:0-4095 GCA_050741935.1 Acidimicrobiia bacterium
CCCCATCCGCTCGCCGCCGCCCTCGCCGCCCGCCTCGCCGATCCCCGCCTGGCCGGCCTGTCCGTCGGGCTGTCGGTGTGGCTCGACGGCTTCGGCGAGGTGGTGGCCAGCAACGCCGACCTGCCCCTCCTGCCCGCCTCCAACCAGAAGCTCATCACCGCCATGGGGGTCCTGGCCCGGGTGCCCATCACCGACACCCTGGTCACCGAGGTGCGGGCGACGGGCGCCCAGGACGGCCCCACCCTCGTCGGTGACCTGATCCTGGTCGGCGGCGGGGACCCCACCCTCACCACCTCCGGGCCCCACTCCCTCGACGCCCTGGCCCGGGCCGTCCGGGCCCGGGGGATCGCCCGGGTGGCCGGCCGGCTGGTCCTCGACGAGACCCGCTACGACTCGCAGCGGGGAGCCGGCGGCTGGCTCCCCGACCACGTGCCCACCTTCATCGGCCCGCTCTCCGCCCTGGTGGTGGACCGCAACCAGCACCGGGGCGACCCCGCCTACGCGGCCGATCCCGTCCCCGGCAACCTGTTGCGCTTCCGTCACGCCCTGGCCCGCCAGGGCATCTCCGTGGTCGGCGGAGACGCCGCCGGGCCCACACCCGGCGGCGCCGTCACCCTGGCCGCCCTGGCCTCACCCCACATCGGGGCGCTGGTCACCGACATGCTCGTCCGCAGCGACAACCTCTACGCCGAGCTGCTGATCAAAGAGCTGGGGCGGCGGGTCCGGGGGCTCGGCTCCACGGCCGACGGGCTGCGGGCGGCCGAGGACGCCCTGGCCGGCCTGGGCGTCCACTTCACCGGCCGCAGCGCCGACGGCTCCGGCCTGTCCCGGGAGGACCGGCACTCGGCCCGGGAGTTCCTGGGGATGCTCCGGGTGGCGGGGTTCCAACCGTGGGGGAACTACCTGCTCGAGTCCCTGCCCCTGGCCGGACGCAGTGGGACGCTGGCCCGGCGGCTGCGGGGCACGCCGGCGGAGGGCAACGTTCGGGCCAAGACGGGATGGATCGACGAAGCCCGGGCCCTGTCCGGCTACCTCACCACCGCCGGCGGGCGCCGGGCGGTGTTCTCCGTGGTGGTCAACGGCACCGTCCCCGGGTCGCCGGTGGTGGGAGCGGTCGACGATCTGGTGGCCACGGTGGCGGCCGACCGCAGTTGACCGACCCTCCGGTCGGATTTCGCCTTCCGTGATTTTCCAGCCACCCTGCGAGGTTTAAGGGAACCTCAAGGCGGGAATCGATCCCCCGTGGGCACTTTCGAGGTCAACGACGAGCACAGCACCGATCTGTCGCGCCTCCAGGAGATGCACGAGGTCGTCGATCGCCTCCGCCAGCTCTACGCCGCGGCCTATGACGCCGACCAGGCCGGCGAGGTCTCCCTGGCGCTGCCCGCGTCGGAGCCGGCCCCGGCCTCCGACCTGAAGCGTCAGTCGACCCCGGGCCGGTAGAGGTCCTTCACGTCGTCCACCAGATGGGTGGCCGGCGTGTGGTCCAGCAGGCCGCGCTCCCGGAGCTCGGCCACGGCCGGCACCGGATCCGGGTCGGCGAAGAGCCGGCTGTCGCCGTAGTCGGCCGGGCGCCCGGTGGGGTCGAGCGTCCAGTACGTCGCCTCCAGGGCGATACCGCTGGGGTCGCTGAAGTAGATGGAGCGCAGGAACCCGTGGTCGATGACGTCGGTCACCTCGCAGTCGGCTTCCTTCAGCCGCTCCCGCAGTGAGAGCAGCGCCTCCTCGTCGGGGAGGGCGAGCGACAGGTGGTCGAACTGGGCGGCCCGGGGGAAGGGGACGCCGGCCGGCTTGGCGTAGCTCTCCATGTCGACGTTGAGGTACTCGAAGAACGCCACCGTCGATCCCGGACCGAACTCGAAGAAATAGTGCTTGAAGTCACCGGTGGCGACGGTGGCCACCAGCCGGGCGCCGAGCACCCCGTGGTAGAAGCGGGTGGTGGCATCCATGTCGGTGGTGACCAGGGCGAGGTGGTGCACGCCTCGCCAGCGGGGGTTCTCCGCGTCGTTGCCCATGACTGCCTCCTGGTGGGTCCGTCGAGATCCCTCCACGGTACCCGGGGGTGCTGGCCGGTTGGGACGGCGCCGGGCCCGGCCGGCGGCGGGTCAGCCGGCCCGGGCCAGCACCCGGAGCCGGTCGAGGGTCCGGGTCAGCACCCGGGACACGTACATCTGACTGACGTCCAGGCGCAGGCCGATCTGGGTCTGGGTGAGCCCGTCGACGAAGCGGAGCTCGAGGATCCGGCGCTCCTGTTCGGGCACGCGGGACAGGAGGCTGGCGAAGAAGGTCCGCCCCTCGACGGCGGCCAGCCCGGCGTCCTCGACACCGGGATCGGAGGTCCTCCCGTCGAGCAGGGGTGCGTCGAGTGAGGTGGGACGTTGCACGGCGCCGAGCTCCATGGCCTCGAGCACGTGCTCCTCCGACAGTCCCGTGCGGTCGGCCACCTCGGTGACGGTCGGGGACCGGCCGAGCTCCTGAGCGAGGTCGTCGGCGGCTCGGACCACCTCCAGGTAGTGCTCCTGGAGCGAGCGCGGCACCCGCATGACCCAGGTCCGGTCCCGGAGGTGTCGCTTGAGCTCACCCAGGATCGTGGCCTGTGCGAAAGCGACGAAGGGCCGTTCCAGGTCGGGATCGAACCGGTCGATGGCCTGGAGCAGTCCGACCCGGGCCACCTGGGCCAGGTCCTCGGTCGAGTCGCGCCGGGTGTGCAGCTTCCGGGCCAGGCCCAGGGCGAATTCGTCGTAGGCGGCGGCCAACTGGTCGCGGACTGATGGGTCACCGCCGGCGGCATAGTCCCGATGCAGTTCCTCGAGGGCGTCAGACCGGGGCCCGTACGGGCCACCGCCCGGGTGGTGCTGAGGGCAGTGGGACTGCTGACCGTTGCCGACCCCGGAGGGCGTCGGACGGAAGGGCTGCTCCGCCACCTCGGAAAAGGAAATGCCTTCCATATCGCCCATCGGCGTACCCCGAGACCGCCGCGGCCGAAACTCGCGGCCGGGCCGAACCCCCGCTGCTTGAGGGGCGGCCCAGCCTAACCCCGGGGCGTCCGTGAACCCAGGAGGTCGAAAGGAGCATTCGCCCCGAACTGCTCGGGTCGATCGTTCCCGGGGCGGGGCGATCAACCCGGCGTTAAAGGTCTTTCAAGGGGCAAGGGCCACCAGGTCGGGCGCCGAAACTCCCGACGATGACGGGCGCAGAATCAGCCGTGGCCTGCCTCTGGCGGGACCTGCAGGAGCCGCTCCTGCGGTACCTGGGAGCCTTCGACCGCTCGGCCGCCGAGGACCTGGCGTCGGACGTGTGGGTGGAGGTGGCCCGACACCTCCCGGGGTTCTCGGGCGGCGAAGCCAAGATGCGGGCGTTCGTGTTCACGGTCGCCCGGCACAAGGCCATCGACCACCGCCGGAAGGTGCAGCGGCGACGGACATCGCCGGTGGCCTGGCTGCCCGACCGCCCCGGTGGCGAGGATTCCGAAGCCCAGGCGCTCGACGCCCTGGCCACCTCCGACGCCCTCGAGCTGGTCGGCACCCTGCCTGCCGACCAGGCCAGGGTCGTTCTCCTGCGGGTGATGGCCGGGCTCGACGGCACCAGGGTGGCCCGCCTCACCGGACGCAGCCCCGGCGCCGTGCGCGTGCTCCAGCACCGGGGCCTGCGGTCGCTCGCCCGGCAGGTGAACCAGACCACCGGGTGTGTAACGCCCTCCAGCCCCCGAGCGCTCTTCCGCACACCATGACCCGCCGACCCCCCGACCCGTTCGCTCCCTCTGACCGGAGGTCAACCGTGTTGCCCCGCAAAACCACCCGCATGTTCGCCGGCCTTCTCGCCGGCAGTCTCACGCTGACCGGCGGCCTGGCCGCCGCCGGAGCCCTCGTCGGTTCCCAGACCGCCATCCTCCAGGTGGCCCAGGCCGACGACCCGGCCCCCGAGGTTTCCCCCACCGACCCCGTTCCCTGTGACACCGGGGACACGGGGGACACCGGGGACTCGGCTGACGCTGGCGACGGCACGGTGACCGCCCCCGCCGAGGACGGCGGCACCGACCCGACCCCGGCGCCGGCCGACACCCCCGCCGACCCCGACGCCCCAGCTGACCCCGAC
>JBOGFE010000547.1:0-3006 GCA_050741935.1 Acidimicrobiia bacterium
CTCGACGAGGCCATCACCCGGGTGCTCCACCTCGACCACTCCCAGCTCGTCGAGTACCGCGGCACGTACTCCCAGTACCGGGCCGCCCGGGAGGTCGACGAACGCCGGGCGGCGAAGCTGGCCCAGCGCCGCGCCCAGGAGATCAAGCGCCTGGCCGGCCTGGCCGACACCATGCGTCACCAGACGGAGAAGCGGGCCCGCATCGCCAAGACACTCGACAAGCGGGTCCAGCGGCTGCGGGCCGAGGCCGCCGCCGACACCCCCGTCGCCCGGGACCGGCGGGCCCGGTTCCACTTCCCCGACCCGCCCCACGCCGGCACGGTGGTCCTCGAAGCCGTGGGGCTCACCCAGGCCTACGGGGCCGGGCCGCCCGTCTTCTCGGACATCTCCTTCGACCTCGGCCGGGGGGAGCGCCTCCTCGTCCTCGGCCTCAACGGGGCGGGGAAGACCAGCCTGCTGCGGATCCTGGCCGCGGTGTCCAGGGCCCGGGCCGGCCGGGTCCGGCTCGGGACGGGCGTGTCGGTGGGCTACTACGCCCAGGAGCACGAGGGCATCGTCGGCGGGATCGACGTCCTCACCCACCTGCGGGAGCAGCGGACGGGCCCGGCCCAGGAGCTGCGGGCCCTCCTCGGCGCCTTCGGCCTCTACGGCGACGTCGCCTTCCAGGATGCCGGCACCCTCTCGGGGGGCGAGAAGACCAAGCTGGCCCTGGCCCAGCTCGTGGCCGGACGCCACAACCTGCTGCTCCTCGACGAACCGACGAACAACCTGGACCCACCCTCCCGGGAAGGTGTGGCCCGGGCCCTGGCGGCGTGGCCGGGGGCCATGGTGGCGGTGAGCCACGACCTCGCCTTCGTGGAGGCCCTCAACCCCCACCGGGTGCTCTTCATGCCCGACGGCGCCATGGACTTCTGGAGCGACGACCTCCTCGAGCTGGTGGCCCTGGCCTGAGCTAGGAGCCGCGCCCTCTGGCGAGCCGCTCGGCCGCCACGGCGAGGGCGGCGTGGAGCCGCTCCACCCGCAGCTCCAGCTCCATCACCTCCACGTAGCGCCGGGCCACCTCGGCGTCGTAGAGGGCGGCGACGGTCCGGACGAGCTGGACCTCCAGGCCGGCGATCAGGTCTTCGAGCGGTGACGTCATATCACCGCCATTACCCGCCCGGGCCACGAGCCATTCCCGGGGTTGCCGGGGGGTCAGCGGGTGCTCAGGTTCCCGGGCGGGACGAGCTCCACCCAGGTGTGGCCGGGGGTGAGCCGGATGGCCGCCCCGGAGGCGTCGGTGTAGCTGGTGAGGGCACCGGCGTCGGGCCGGCTCCAGCGCCCCCGGATCAGCTTCCCGTCGGTCAGGACCACCAGCTCACCCTCCCCGACGAGCTCGGCCTCGGGCACCGCCGCCCCCGACCGGTCGACCAGACCGGTGTTCCTGTAGGGCACGACCTGGAGGACCACGTTCTGGGGGGCGACCTGCTTCCCGGCCGCGTCGACATGGGGAGTGGCGTTCTGGGTCCGGGCGAACCCGCCCACCGCCGGGTCCCACTGGTAGACGACCTCGGTGCGGACCTTGTCCTTCCACAGGGCCTGGACCACGGGGGCCGGATCACCGGCCGGCGCCGCCTCGCCCACCGCCCGGTAGGCGAAGAGGGGGGCCGGCGGGGTGGCCCCGGCCGGGGCCCGGGCGACCATGGCGTCGGTGCCGGAGAACAGGTTGTAGAGCGACGGGCGGCCCTTCTCCCGCCGGTAGATGTCGGGGATCCGACCCACCCCCACGTCCACCAGGGGCGAGCGCCGCAACAGGTCGGCGAAGACGGCGTTGGCCCCCGAGTAGGCGAAGAGCGGCTTGCCCAGCTGGGTGGCGAAGAGGATGTCGGTGGAGCGGGCGCTGCGCACGGGGCCCACGCTGGGGGCGTCGGTCGAATGGAAGATGGCGGCGAAGCGGGTGATGCCCCCCTCCACGCCCTCCTCCACCACCACGTCGGCTTCGTTGATCCCGGCCTGGGGCCGGCCCTTGGGGGCGTTGTCGATCTTGACCACCAGCCCCGGGCGGCTCACCCGGGCCGGGTCCGAGGGGAGACCGGTCAGGGCGTAGGTGTCGGGCGCCGGCGCCGGCAACGTGGTCGCCGTGGCCTTGGTGGTCGGGGTGACCTCCTCGTCGCTCCCGCCGCCGCAGGCGGAGGCGACCGCGACAAACCCGAGGGCGAGGACGAGTCGGGTCTTCACGAGGAGCCGCACTCCTCGGCTTCGATCACGGCCAGCTGCTCGACCCGGCGCTGGTGGCGACCACCTTCGAAGGGGGTCGTCAGGAACAGGTCGACGATGGCCAGCGCCAGCCCCTCGCCCACGATCCGGCCCCCGAGGCCGAGCACGTTGGCGTTGTTGTGGGAGCGGGCCAGGCGGGCGGTGTACTCGTTGAGACAGAGCGCGGCCCGCACCCCCCGGACCTTGTTGGCCGCCATCGTCTCGCCCTGGCCGCTGCCCCCGAGGACGATCCCGAAGTCGGCCTGCCCGGAGGCGACTCTCCGCCCGGCGGCGGCGCAGATGGGGGGGTAGTCCACCGGCTCCTCCGAATCGGTCCCGAGGTCGGTGACGTCGTGACCGAACTTCTCCAGATGGGCGACCACCACCTGCTTGAGCTGGAAGCCGGCGTGGTCGGCGGCAACGACGATCGAAGCCATGTTTCCTTCCCGCCTGGGCCCCTGCACCCAGGCTCCTCCGGTGCGTGGATACGCGAGCCCTCGTGGCCCGAGCCCCGGGGCCCTGCCCCACGCCCGGCCGTCACTGTAGCGACGGGTCGCCTAGGAGCTGACGGTGATGGCGTCCAGGTGGCGCAGGAGGTTCAGCACCCAGGTCAGCCGGGTGGAGGGCTGGCGGGGCGGCGGGGCCGGCGCCGCGGGCTGCGTGGTGGGGGTGACGGAGGGCCGGGGCGACGTCGGCTTCGTGGTCGCCGGCGTCACCGGGCGGGGCGCCCGGGTCGTGGGCGGCGCCGTCACGGGTGGCGCCGTGGTGGGT
>JBOGFE010000548.1:0-5087 GCA_050741935.1 Acidimicrobiia bacterium
CCAAGCTCGTCACCCAGACCCACCTGGCCTACGTCATGGCCGGCGAGGGGTTCCCGTGGTGGCTGGAGCTCGACGAGAACGACCGGCTCATGACCTCCCTGCCGCTTTTCCACATCAACGCCCCGGCCTACTCGGTGCTGGGGTCGGTGGCGGCCCGGGCGAGCCTGGTGCTCCTCCCCCGCTTCTCGGTCTCCACCTTCCTCGACTCGGCCCGGCGTTACGGCGCCACCGAGTTCAACGCCATCGGGGCCATGATCGAGATGCTCATGCGCCGGCCCGAGCGCCCCGACGACGCCGACACGCCCCTGCGCCTCTGCTACACGGGGCCGGCGCCGCCCGAGGAGCGCCACCTGGAGATCGAACGCCGCTTCGGCCTGCGGATCACGAGCGGCTACGCCATGTCCGAGACCCCCTACGGGACGGTCTGGCGCCGGGGCACCCGGCCCTACGGCACCCTGGGCAGCGTCCGCCAGCACCCCACCCTGGGCGACATCAACGAGGGCCGGGTCATGGCCGACGGCAAGCCGGTGGCGCCGGGCGAGGAAGGCGAGCTGGAGCTGCGCAACCCGGCGGTCATGAAGGGTTACTGGGGCATGCCCGAGGAGACGGCCAAGGTGCTCGGACCCGACGGCTGGCTGCGCACGGGCGACATCGTGCGCGACGACGGCGACGGCACCTACACCTTCGTCGGGCGCCAGAAGGAGGTCATCCGCCGGCGGGGCGAGAACCTGGCCCCGGCCGAGGTGGAGGAGGCCCTGGCCTCCCACCCCGACGTGGTCGAGGCGGCCGTGGTCGGGGTGGCTTCCGACCTGTCCGAGGAGGAGGTCAAAGCCTTCGTCGTCCTGCGGGACGGGGCGGCGCCCGACCTCGCCGGCCTCCACGCCTGGGCCGGCGAGCGCCTGGCCCGCTTCAAGTTGCCCCGCTATCTCGAGGTGGTGGGCGAGCTACCCCACACCCCCACCGGGCGGGTGGCCAAGCACCACCTGGGACGGGAACGCAGCGAGACGGAGTGGGACGCGGAGAGGAGCCGGGCATGAGCGGTGAGCTGCGCACCGGGATCGGCACCTCCACCCCCGACTCCATCACCATCCGGGGCCGGAGCCTGGCCGGCGAGCTGATGGGGACGGTCACCTTCACCGAGCACGCCTTCCTCCTCGCCGCCGGCCGTCTCCCCACCCCGGGCGAGACCCGGGTGTTCGACGCCGTGCTCGTCTCCCTGGCCGACCACGGGCTCACCGCCACCGTGCTCGCCGCCCGCCTCACGTACCTGGGCGCCCCGGAGTCGATCCAGGGGGCGATCGCCGCCGGCCTCCTGGGCGGGGGCAGCGTGTTCCTGGGGGCGGGTGAGGACACCGCCCGCTTCCTCCACGCCGGCCTCGAGGGCCTGGGGCCCGAACCGGACGACGACGCCCTGCGGGCGGCGGCGGAGGACGTTGTGGCCAAGGCGGTGACGGCCGGCGAGCGGGTGCCGGGCCTGGGCCACCCCGTGCACAAGGTGGAGGACCCCCGTACGCCCCGGCTCTACGCCATCGCCGCCGAGGCCGGGCTGGCCGGAACCCACCTCAGGATGCTCCGCCACGTGGCCGCCGCCCACCGGGAGGCGACGGGCAAGGCGCTGCCCATCAGCGGCGCCGGGGCCGCCGGAGCGGCGCTGGCAGACATGGGCTTCCGGCCCGAGCTGGCGCGGGGCTTCGCCATCCTGGCCCGCGCCGCCGGCCTCGTCGGCCACCTCGCCGAGGAGATGGCCGACCCGATGGCGATGACCCTGTACCGAGACGTTGAGGAACGGGCTCGTTACGTGACCGAAGAGTCTCTTTAGCCTGGATTGCCGGAGGAAGGAACCCGAGGTTCTGGTCACGAGTTCCAGCGGCGACCGCGATCACCACACCGAGATGGGGAACGCCGGCGCCAAGGGCGTGGGCGCCTCGCCGGCCCGCAGGGCGTAGACCTCCGTGGCGTGTGATGCGCCGTCGATGGCGATGAGCAGGTTCCGGCCGCCGGCGTCGGCGTCGAGGCTGTTCACCCGGTGGCCGCCGAAGACCGGCGAGATGGCGGTGGCGACCCGGGTCTCGACGTCGACGGCCATGACCTGGAACCTCGCGCCGTGCGCCTCGGTCACCGCCAGGCGGCCGTCGGCCAGCCAGGCGGGGGTGTCGTACCGGCGGGTGGGGTCGAGCACGTAGGCCTCGTCCAGGTAGTCGTGGAAGACGGTGTCGAGCCGCCGGATGTTGCCGGTATCGGCGTCCCCGTACACGAAGGCCAGGAACCGGGAGTCGGGCGCCCAGGTGATGTCGGTCACGAACCCGGGGGTGTCGGGGCAGGAGGGACCGGCCACCGCATCCGGCGGCGAGAGGAAGCGGCGGAGGTCGCCGGTGGTCAGATCGAGGACGCCGATGTTGTTGCCAGAGCAGATGTCTCCGCCTTCGGGGAAGTAGGCGAAGGCCAGCAGCCGCCCGTCGGGGCTGACGGCCGGCGCCCACCCGTCGGCCACCCGGTAGTGGGCCTGCTCCGTGGGTGCCAGGCGGCGGATCTCGTTGGTGTCCCCGGCGGTGGTGGCGAAGAAGACGGTCCCGTCCGGGGCCCGCTCGACGTCGGTGATGGTGGTGTCGCCGTCGACCTTGGCCACCTCCCAGTGGCGGTCACCGTTGACCTCGGCCTCGAAGACCTGATGGGCGGGGCCGGCCTCGCCGGCGGCCTCCGCCCCCACGAGGGTGGCGGGGAAGGGCGGCGGGGCGGGATCGGCGGAGGCCGAGTCGACCATGGCCGACACGCCGGTGAGGGCGAGGCCCAACACGGTGATCATGGTCCGGGGGTACTGCATCTCAAACCTCCTGAACGGCTGGGGCTCCAGTGCCCCGCACGCCCTTTGAGACGCAGCCGAAAGGTGCAAATGACGCGGACCGGCTGAATTTTCACGCTTTGTTCGCGAGTGCGCCGCCCGGGGCGGCGGAGTCACCAGACGGCGATCTCGTAGGAGTGGACCAGCTCTTCGGGCGCCGACCCCTCCTCCAGCATGAAGACCCGGGCCGCCTGGTTGGCGCCGGCCAGGGACACCAGCAGGTGCCGGCCCGAGGCGTCGGCGTCGAGGCCGTTGACGGCCTGCACCTCGAAGGCCGCCGGGGTGAACCCGGTCGTCCGGCGGGTGTCGGGGTCGACCACCAGGATGCGGATCCCGCCGGCCGTGGCCGCTTCCGCCACGGCGATGCGGCCGTCGGCCAGCCAGGCGGGGTGGAACCAGTCCCGGGTGCCGTCCAGCAGCTCGGCGTCGGCCAGGTCCCGGGCCGAGGCGGTGTCGAGAATCCGGGGCCCGGCGGCGGCCATCCCGTCGCCGAAGGCGAGCCGGCGGCCGTCGGGCGACCAGGAGATGGCCAGGATGGGCCCGTCGCCGGCCTGGCACCGGTGCGAGTCGACGATCCCGGGAAAGCGGCTGATGTCACCGCTCGGAAGGTCGAGCACGGCGATGCCGCTGGGGGCGCACAGC
The DNA here is from genome assembly GCA_050741935.1 of Acidimicrobiia bacterium. Lineage (GTDB taxonomy): Bacteria > Actinomycetota > Acidimicrobiia > IMCC26256 > BP-133 > CAWBJP01. Next base: position 3,482 of record JBOGFE010000548.1, read on the forward strand.
CCGCCGTCGTCGGGGTAGTAGGCGTAGGCGAGCCGCCGGCCGTCGGGGCTCACCGCCGGCGCCCAGCCGTCCGCCACCACCTCGTGGTTGTCGCTCCCGGCCCGGAGGATGAAGTTCGCGTCCCCGACAACCGTGGCGAAGTAGACGGTCCCGTCCGGGGCGCGCTCGACGTCGACCACGTCGCCGTCGGGAGTTGCGGCCCGGACCCGGTAGGGGGCATCGCCGGTCGTGGGGAACTCGTGCACCGACCGGTGGTAGCCGGCCGGCCCGGCCGTCACCCCGAGGGCGGTCGCCGGGCGCTCGGCGGCCGGCGGCGGGGAACCGGCGGACGTCGCGCCGCCGCCGGTCTCGGCCAGGGCGGTGACACCGGTGAGTGTGAGTCCGATGGCGGTCACGATGGTTCAGGGGTATCGCATCGTTCCGTCCTCTCCGGCGGGCGGCGGTGCCCGCTCACCGGATCCGACGGCTCCAGGCAGCACATATGACGCGGATGCCCCGGTATTTCCGCTTTGTTCAGGTGGCCGCACGCCGGCGAAACGACCCCGACAAGGCTGGCGGGCCGCCCCGGAGGACGGCCCGCCGACTGCAGAGGAGAGGGAGGATCAGGCGTCGATGGTGGAGGTACCGGAGCTGAAGGCCGAGGGCGCGGCGGGAGGGGCGTCGGGGCGGGGACCCCTGCCGTGACGGCCGGGGCCGAAGAAGCCCCGTCCCTTGATCGGCCCCTCACCGTTGACGAAGGCCCGGATGCCCTCGGTGATCATCGGGAGCTTCTCGTCGGCCTGGGCCCGGGTGATGCGACCGGCGGCCACGCTCTCGTCGAGGCGGGTCTTGACCTCGGCCACCAGGGCGTCGACGACCTTGGCCGGGTCGACCCCCTTGTCCTTGGCGACGTCGGCCACACTCTTCCCGTCGCGCAGGGCGGTGCGCAGCTCCTCGGGGGTGACGCCGACGGTCTTGGCGGCAACGTCGAGGCCGGCGCCGAGGACGCCCCGGCCGAAGCCGTGACCCTTGGGCCCGTGCAGGAAGCCCTTGGCCGGCTTGGCCGCGTCCAGGGCGGCGATGACGGCATCGGCCTGCTCCTGGGTGATGGTGCCCTTCTCCACCAGAGGGGCGAGGGCGTCGCGCATCCAGGCGGCCCGGTCGCGCTTCGCCGGGGCGGCGGGCCCCGGATCAGGCGCAGCGGGCCCCGGATCAGGCGCAGTGGTGGACGGGGCCTCCTGGGCGCCGGCGAAGACGGGCAGGCCCAGGGCCAGCCCGGCGGCGCCTCCGCCGAAGAGCCCGGCCGCCAGACCGAGGGCGGCGAGTCGATGCTGCGGCTTCATGACGACGGCGTTCCTTTCCACGGCGCGCACTTTGCTCGGTTCATTGTGCCGCCCGACCCTTCCGAATGCCTTGGACGAAGTTAAGAGATTCCTGTGAGTTTCGGGGCTCAACAAGTCCCAAGCCGCCTCACAGCGACCTCCCAGACTCCGGTCCGATCATGCGGATATGCGAACGTCAACTGACACCGGACCAATCGACACCTTCGCCCCCGTCCCTGAGGTGGCGTCCGAGCCGCGGCCGGAGGCGCCGGTCGATGCGCCCCCGCTCGAGCGCTATCCCACCT
>JBOGFE010000549.1:0-20478 GCA_050741935.1 Acidimicrobiia bacterium
GGGCACAAGCAAGCGGGCCGGGAGTGCAAGCTCATCTGGATGACCAAGGACGGCAGCCGGGTCTCGGCTCGCCTCCTTGAAGCACCCGACCTGGGTTGACGAGCACCCTGTACGTGCCGGTTCCGGACAGGTCAGCGCTCGGCCCTCGGGGCTGCCCACGGGTCGCCATGCTGCAGGGTTTCGTAGTACGATAATCAGGTGGAAGTCCACGAGTCGGCTCGACGGCACGGCGTCGCCGACGAAGACATCCGTCATGACCAACGTCTGCTCCCTGGAGAGTGATCATGGCGAAGAAGACGTATGGAAAGACCAAGAGCGGGCGGCCGATCACCGACGAAGTCGTTGCCGAGCTCGCCGACAAGGCTGAGGCTGGCTATGACGTCGACGAGATTGTCCGTCGACGGGGCGGAAGGCCGCCCATGGGAACTGCGGCGGCTTCCGTGGAGTCCGTACGGCTCGACCCGGAACTCAGCGAAGCGCTCCGGAAGCAGGCTCAAAAGGAAGGCCGAACGAACTCCGACCTCATTCGAGAGGCACTCCGCCAGTACCTACGCCCCACCGGCTAACAACCTCGGAACGTGCTCGTGTTCAGAGGAGTGAACACAGCCACCACGGTCAACCCGGCCAGGCCCAATCGTGCTGCACGTAGGATCACGCGGTGCCACGGACGGACCGGGCGTCGCGGGTGATCGTTGCGCCGACCGAGCGGGTCTACGCCGCTCTCGTTGATGCCGAGGCGCTCATGGCGTGGCTTCCTCCCAGCGGGATGATTGGCAGGTTCGAGCGATTCGACGCCCGGCCGGGCCGGTCGTACCGGCTGGTTCTGACCCACGCCGACGCGTCGGGCGCGCCGGGCAAGGCCACCGCCGACTCCGACATCGTCGAGGGTCTGTTCGTCGACGTCGTCCCCGGCGTTCGGGTCGTGCAGGCGGTGGACTTCGTCTCCGACGACCCCGCCTACGCCGGCACGATGACGATGACCTGGGAGGTCACCGCCGTCGAAAGGGGGGACGCGCGTCGACATCCGCGCCGATGAAGTCCCCGACGGCATCTCGGCGGAGGACCACGCCGTGGGACTCGCCTCTTCGCTCGCCAACCTCGCCGCCTATCTGGAGCAGTAGAAAGGGTTACCCATGAAGATCGTGGTCATCGGCGGTACCGGCTTGATCGGTTCGAAGCTCGTGGTCAAGCTCCGTGAGCACGGTCACGAGGCGGTGCCGGCGTCTCCCGCTTCGGGTGTCAACACGCTCACCGGCGAGGGACTGGCCGACGTCCTCGACGGCGCCTCCGTGGTTGTCGACGTGTCGAACTCCCCCTCCTTCGAGGACGCGGCAGTGACGGAGTTCTTTGTGACGTCGACCGGGAACCTCCTCGCCGCCGAAGCGGCGGCCGGCGTGGGCCATCACGTGGCGTTGTCGGTGGTGGGGACCGAGCGTCTGTCGGCGAGCGGCTATTTCCGGGCGAAGATCGCTCAGGAGAAGCTCATCAAGGGCGGGTCGATCCCCTCTTCGATCGTTCACGCGACCCAGTTCTTCGAGTTCTACAAGAGCATCGCGGCCGCCGCCACCGAAGGCAGCACCGTCCGCTTGGCACCCGTGCTGATCCAGCCCATGGCGGCTGACGATGTCGCCCGTGCGGTTGGCGACATCACGATCGGTCCGCCGGTGAACGGAACCGTCGACGTGGCGGGGCCCGAGCAGTTCCGGCTCGACGAGTTCATTCGGATCGGGCTGCGGGCGCACAACGATCCACGCGAGGTGGTCCCGGACACCGACGCGCTCTACTTCGGTGCCGCGCTGGGCGAGCGCACGCTCGTCCCCGATGACGGTGCGCTCCTCGGCGAGACCCGATTCGAGGACTGGCTCGCCCAGGACACGGCCTAGCCGCGGCAAGGCCGGAGCGTTTTTAGCCCTCCTGGGGCCACAATCGCTCTGACCTTGCGCGAGGAGAGCGCGGCTCAGTGGCCGGTGAAGGTGGGCTTGCGCTTGGCGAGGAAGGCGCGCACGCCCTCGTTGTGGTCCTTGGAGTCCATGAGGACGTTCTGGGCGATCATCTCGAGGGTGTGGCCCGATGTCATGTCGGTGTCGACGCAGGCCCGTAGGACGGCCTTGGCCATGCCCAGGGCGAGGGGCGCCTTCTTGGCCAGCTTGGCCCCAAGGGCCACCGCCTCGGTGATGAGCTGGTCGTCGTCGACCACCTTCCACAGCAGGCCGTAGCGCTCGGCCTCCTCGGCCGGCATGAGGTCGCCGAGCATGACCATCTCCTTGGCCCGGGCCAGGCCGACCAGCTTGACGATGCGCGAGCACCCACCCGAGGCGGGGATGAGCCCGATGTTGGCCTCGGGGAAGCCGATGCGGGCCGAGCGGGCGGCGAGGCGGAAGTCGGAGGCCATGGCGATCTCGAGGCCCTCCCCCACCGCCGTGCCGTTGATGGCGGAGATGACGGGCTTGGGCAGCGTTTCGAGGGCCAGCAGGTCGGCCTTGTTGGCGAAGCGGAAGTACATGGGGGGCAGCTCGGCGGCCTGCTCGAACTCGCGCTCGAACTGCTCCATGTCGGCGCCGGCCGAGAACGCCTTGGTGCCCGCCCCGGTGAAGATCACCGCCCGCAGGTCGGGGTTGGCGGCCACCTCGGCCATGGCCACCCGGATCTCGTCCAGCATGGCGGTGGTGACCGGGTTCATGGGCGGCCGGTTGAGGGTGATGAGCACGATGCCCTTCTCGGGCTCGTCCCACAGCAACGTCTCGAACTTGGGTTCCATCAGGACCTCCGGAGCGGCAGCGAAGGAGGGACTGAGCGGCCGGGGCCGGGGCCCCCGGCCGCCTTGCGATGAGCCGCAAGGCGAAGAGCCGTCATCACAGCCCGTGGTCCTACTACTGCTGGGGCAGGTAGTCGAGGATGTGCCCGGTGGGGGCGTACTCGAGGTCGGCCCGGGTGTCGATCCCGATGATGGGGTTGGTGACCGGCACCAGGCCCCAGGGATAGGGCCCGTCGGCCGACGAGAACTTGAGCGTGAACTTGCCCCGGCGGGGGTCCTGGAGGGCGTAGGCCCGGTTGACCTGGACCAGGCGGACGGGCTCGTCGGGGGCCTCGGCCGTGCACCGGGGCGGGATGCGGACGGTCAGCTCGCCGTCGATCACGATGCGCTCGGCCTCGGCGCCCTCGATGCCGGTGATGTCGAAGACGGCCAGCTCCTCGCCCGACGGGGCGCTGACGATGCCCCGCAGCGAGCGGTCGGCGTCGTCGTCGATGAGCTCGACCGACCCGGGGGCGGCGGGGTAGCCCCACACCTCCCGGAGGGCGGCCAGGGCCCGGGGGTTGTCGACCACGGCCTGGAGGACGAACACCCGGGCGAAGTTGCGGTAGCGGCAGGCGAGGGTCTGGGCGGCCAGGCGGAAGGGCCCGAAGGGGCTCTCCGGGACCTCGGTCACCACCAGCGTGCCGTAGGGGGGTGTGGGCCGGGCCAGGCCGGCGGGCAGGACCCGGCGGACGAAGTCCAGGTCGACCTCGTAGGCCAGCTTCACCAGGCGGGCACCGGGCAGCGCCCAGGGCAGGGCCGGATACAGCGGGGCCAGGTGCGGCGTGGTCGCCGGGAGGTCCTCGGCGGTCACCGTTCCGTAGTCGGGCATCGGCGAGGCTCTCCTAGTTGGCGGTGGCCGTGGCCGGCTCGGGCACGGCGGCCAGGGCAGGACGGAGGTCGACGGCCCGGTCCCGGTCCTGGAACTTGGGCATGACCTCGGTGGCGAAGAGGCGCAGCGAGTTGAGGACGTCCTCCTGGGCGATGGTCTGCTTGGAGTTGATGAGGAACATCACCCCGTCGCAGCCGATCGACTCCCAGCGCCGTAGCGACGAGATCACGTCGTCGGGGTCGCCTATGCAGAAGCCGTCTTTGATGAGCGCCTTGGACCCGGCCATGGAGTCCTTGCGCAGGGCGAAGAGCAGGCCCGGCGTGTTGTAGGCGTGGGCCGGATACACCTGGTTGATCCCGACGGTCTTGGTGGCCAGCTCGTTGAAGCTGGCGATGAGCTTCTCGCCGATCTTCCGGCCCCGCTCCCGGTCCTCGTCCACGTAGAGCCAGTTGAGGTTGTTGGCCTGCTCGTTGACGAAGTGACCCACCGGGTCGCAGTTGGCGATGATGCGGTGGTACTCGGCGATGCGGGCTTCCTGGTCGGCCGGGGTCCCGATGGACACGCCCAGCATGCCGATGCCCCGCTCGGCGGCCTGGATGGCCGTCTCGGGCGAGGACACCGCCACCCACAGCGGAGGGTGGGGCTGCTGGAGGGGCTTGGGCACGATGACCCTGGGCGGGACCTTGAAGAACTCGGAGTCCCAGGAGAACTCCTCTTCCGTCCACATCTTGGGGATGGCCCGCAGCGAGTCGTCCCACATGTCCTTGGTCTGGTCGGGGTCGATCCCGAAGCCGCCCAGCTCCGTCCATGTCGTCGACCGGCCCGTCCCGAACTCCAGGCGGCCGTTGGAGATGATGTCCAGCCACGCCGCCCGCTCGGCCGCCCGGACGGGGTGGTTGTACTTGGGCAGCAGGGTGCAGATGCCGTGCCCGATGCGGATGTTCTTGGTCTGGCAGGCCACCGCCGTCAGCCACAGCTCGGGCGCCGAGGAGTGGGAGTACTCCTCCAGGAAGTGGTGCTCCACCGTCCACATCTGGTCGAAGCCGAGCTCGTCGGCCAGCTTCACCTGCTCCAGGGCCAGCTCGTACATCCTGCGGTCGGCGGCCGGGGTCAGGGGGCGGGGAACCGACAGCTCGAAGAAGATGCCGAACTTCATGCGAACGGGCCTCCGGAGGTGGGCGACTGAATCCTCATTCAAGCAGTAAGATGGGTCTTGGTCAAGCCAGCCGTGGCGTTGACACCGAATGACCGTTCAGTGTAGGTATGGTGCTCAACCTCGGTTTCCCGGGGGTTCACTCGTCGATAGGAGCTCGGAGACTGTGGCTCTCGACACCATCTACGAAGCCAGCTGCCTGATCGCCGGGTCGGCGGTCGAGGGGCGCCGGCGGGGTGAGGTTCGCAACCCGGCCGACACCGCCGAGGTGGTCGGCACCTATCCCCTGCTCGAGCCGGACGACGTCGACGCCGCCGTGGAGGGTGCCCTCAAGGCCCAGGTGGCCTGGGCCGAGGTCCCCGCCGTGGAGCGGGCCGCCCTCGTCTACGAAGCGGCCGAGCGGGTGGCCGCCATCGAGGGCCTCGACGACCTGCTCATCCGGGAGCAGGGCAAGGTCCGCTGGGAGGCGTCCTTCGAGGTCGGCTTCATGGAGGCCATCGCCAGCTATTACGCCGAGCTGGCGCCGGCGCTCGACGCCGGGGTCACGGCCGTCGACGACGGGCTCGGCGTGCTGCGTGTCTACCACGAGCCGGTCGGCGTGGTGGGCGCCATCACGCCGTGGAACTGGCCCCTGGCCCTCTCCGCCATCAAGGTCGTCTCCGCCCTGGTGCCGGGGAACGCCATCGTCGTCAAGCCGGCCAGCTTCACGCCCCTCACCGTGGTGCGGGCCTTCAGCGAGATCGCCGATCTCTTCCCTCCGGGGCTGATCTCGGTGGTGACCGGGCCGGGCGGCACGGTGGGCCGGCGCCTGCTGGAACACCCGGCGGTGCGCATGGTGGCGCTCACCGGTTCCACGGAGACGGGCCGGGAGGCGGCCTCCGTCGCCGGCTCGACCCTCAAGAAGGTCACTCTGGAGCTGGGCGGGAACGACGCCGCCCTGATCCTCGACGACGCCACCGTCGACGAGATGCTGTGCGGCGGCCTGGTCTCGGGGGCATTCACCGCCTCCGGGCAGCTGTGCTTCGGTACCAAGCGGGTCTACGCCCCCACCCGTCTGGCCGGGGCGGTGGCCGAGGGGATGGCCGAGATCCTCGACCAGTACGTGATCGGCGCCGGGCTGGACCCGGAGACGTCGATGGGCCCGCTCAACAACGCCGCCCAGCGCGACTTCGTCGCCGGGCTGGTGGCCGAGGCCGCAGCGCTCGGCGGTCACGTCCGGACTTGCGGCGAGCTGCGGGGCGACCCGGAGCGTGGCTACTTCCTCCGGCCCTCGGTCGTCACCGGCCTCGACGACTCGGCCCGCCTGGTGCGCGAGGAGCAGTTCGGCCCCGCCCTCCCCGTCGTGGCCTACGACGACCTCGACGATGCCATCGCCCGGGTCAACGACACCGAGTTCGGCCTGGCCAGCTCCATCTGGACCGCCGACGAGGACCGGGGCGCCCGCCTGGCCCGGCGGATCCACGCCGGCGCCACGTTCGTCAACAACAGCGGCCTGTTCGCCATCGACCTCAAAGGTCCGATGGGAGGGGTGAAGCAGAGCGGCGTCGGTCGGGAGCTGGCCGCCGATGGGCTCTACGCCTACACCGAACCCCACACCGTCTCCACCCGCCACATGTAGCCACGACCCACAAGGAGGACGTCCAGTGGCCACCTTCGCCAACGCCCAGGAGGTCTACGACACCATCGGGGCCTTCCTGGAGCAGATCACCAAGGACGAGGACCTGCGGCCGAAGTTCGTCGCCGCCGACACCTCCTTCCACATCGTCTACACCGATCCCGCCTGCGACATGCTGGTCGACTGCACGGTCGACCCGCCGGTCTGCACCATGGCCCCGGGCGAGGTGGAGTGCGAGATCGAGCTGGAGATGGCGGCCGACGACGGCCACCAGTTCTGGCTCGGCAACCTCAACATGGCCCTGGCCCTGGCCAAGAGCAAGGTCAAGGTGAAGGGGCCGATCTCCAAGATCATGAAGCTGCTGCCGGCCATGCGCCCCGCCTTCCCCAAGTACAAGGCGTTCATGGCCGAGCGCGGCGGGCCGGGGGCTTAGATGGCGAACAGGTTCGACGGAAAGGTCGCCATCGTCACCGGCGCCGGGCAGGGCCTCGGCCGGGCCTACGCCGAGGCGCTGGCCGCCGAGGGCGCCAAGGTTGTCATCGCCGAGATCGCCGAGGGCAAGGCCAAGGAGGTGGCCGAGGCCATCAACGCCGCCGGCGGTGAGGCCATCGCCGTCACCACCGACGTCACCGACAAGGCCAGCTGTGAGGCGATGGCGGCCGCCGCCATCGACCACTACGGCGGGATCGACATCCTGGTCAACAACGCCGCCATCTACGACGGGCTGCACATGGAGGCGTGCGAGGACTTCGAGGTCGACGAGTGGGACCGCGTCATGGCCGTCAACGTGAAGGGCGTCTGGCTGGCCACCCGGGCGGTCACTCCCCACATGCGGGAGAAGGGCTACGGGAAGATCGTCAACGTCTCGTCGACCGTGACCTACATCGGTCCTCCCCTTCTGCTCCACTACGTCGCCTCCAAGGGCGCGGTGGCGGCCATGACGAGGGCCCTGGCCAAGGAGCTCGGCGAGGTCGGCATCCGGGTGACGGCGGTGGCGCCCGGCCTCACCTTCACCGAGGCCAGCAAGAACCTGCTGCCCGACCCGATCATGGGCGACATGTACATCGAGATGCAGGCCCTGAAAGAGGCCATGCAGCCCGAGCACGTGGTCCCCACCGTGCTGTTCCTGTGCTCGCCGGAGAGCGACTTCGTCGTCGGCCAGAACTGGATCGTCGACGGCGGCATGGCGATGCAGTGAGGAACAACGCCCGGCCCACCTCGGAACGCGTGGTTGTCGTCGGCGCCGGCATCGCCGGGCTGACGGCCGGGTTCCGGCTGCGCAACGCGGGCTTCGACGTCACCGTGGTCGAGGGCGAGGACCACGTCGGCGGCAAGATGTCGACCATCAGCCGCGACGGCTACCGGGTCGACACCGCCGCCGCCATCCTGCCCACCACCTACAAGCAGATGGTCAACCTCATCGCCGACGCCGGACTGGCCGGCGAGGTGCAGCCGACCTCCGACCTCATCGGATTCCTGCGGGAAGGGACCGTCCACCGGGTCCACGGCGGCCAGGCCAAGCGCGGCGCGGCAAAAACCAGGCTCCTGTCCCCCGCGGCCAAGTTGCCCGTGGCCAAGCTGCTGGCCGACCTGATCCGAGCCGGTGACCGCCTCGACTGGTATGACCTGGGCCGGGCCGCCGACCTGGACATCGAGACGGCCCGGGCCTACGCCGACCGGCGCCTGAGCGAGGAGATCCTGGAGTGGATCATCGCCCCGGCGCTGGGTGGCCTGTTCGTAGCCTCCCCCGAGCGGCTGTCGGCCGTCGACTTCCTCTTCGCTGTGCGCAACATCCTGGGCGGGGCCTTCTTCAACTCGGCCACCGGCAGCAGCTTCCTGCCCAACGGCCTGGCCCGCCACCTCCAGGTCGAGCTCTCGGCCCGGGTGACCTCGGTCGAGGACCGGGGCGGTTCGGTGGCGGTGACCTGGGAGCGGGCCGGCGAGGCCGAGCACGTGGAGGAGGCGGCGGCCGCCGTCATCGCCCTCGCCGCCCCCCAGATGGCCGCCGCCTATCCCCAGCTCGACCCCGTCCGCCGGGAGGTCGTGGACGCCATCGACTACTCCACCTGCGTGACCGTCCACCTCAGGCTGACCCGGCCGCCCGACGAGGCGTCGATGCTCATGCCCATCCCCCGCCGGGAGCAGCCCGACCTGTGCGCCATCGTCCTCGACCACAACCGGGCCCCGGGCCGGGCGCCGGCGGGCAAGGGCCTGCTGTCGTCGTACTGGCACACCGCCTGGGGCGACGAGTACTGGGACCGGGACGACGACGACGTGGTCAAGGCGGCGCTGCCCGGGCTCGAGCACGTCTTCCCCGGGCTGGGCGACGACGTCGACATGACCTACGTGGGCCGCTGGCGCCCGGCCGTGGTCATGAGCCGGCCCGGCACCTACCGTGACCTGGTGCGCTTCACCGCCGCCACCGACGAGCGCAGCCGGGTGCAGCTGTGCGGCGACTACCTGTCGGCGTCCACCACCAACGCCAGCCTCTGTTCCGGCGAGCTTGCCGCCCGCCGGGTCTGCACCGCCCTGGGGAGGTAGCACCGTGACCGACAACCCGCTCCACCACCACAGCCGCCCCGACACCGCCTGGAGCCGGGTCAACACGGCCGAGGCGCTGCCCGGCGTCCTCACCCCGCTGGGGTGGACGTTCTGGATGGAGCCACTCGAGCTCGGTATGCGGGGCGCCTTCGCCGACATCGGCGTGCTGCGGCCGTCCGAGGTCCGGGTGGCGCCCGCCGTCGACGACCGCTACTCGGCCATCTTCTTCGGCCGCTTCTCCGGGAACATCAACGAGATGCGCCGGATGGCGGACCAGATGCCGGGCACGTCGGGCGACGCCCTGGAGCTGCAGCTCTTCGGCGCTCTCCGCCCCGGCGTGGTCAGCCGGCGCTCCGTCCGCCGCTACCCGGTGGTGGCCGCCAAGATGCCCCGCACCGCGCTGACCGTCCCCAAGGTGCTGACCCGCAAGCGGGCCGAGAACGACGCCTGGTGGCGGGCGTGCACGTCGCCGGCGCTGGCGTCCGACGTGGCCGGCGCCCGGGCCCGCCTCGCCGAGGCCATGGCCCGCTTCGAGGGCGTGATGCGGCCCCATGCCGTCGTCACCATGCTGGGCCAGGCCCTGGGCGAGCAGGTCCACAAGCTGGCCGAGAGCGCCGGCCGTCCCGACCTCGAGCCCACCCTCATGACCGGGTTCGGGGGCATGGAGGAGACCCAGCTCATGGCCGACCTGTGGGCCGTGTCCCGGGGCCGGCTCACGCTCGACGCCTTCCTGGCCGACCACGGGTACCACGGCCCGTCGGAGGGCGAGCTGTCGACCCGGTCGTGGCGGGAGGACGCCACCCCCGTGGTCGCCCTGCTCGAGAGCTACCGGGGGATGGACGAGGCGTCCGACCCCCGCAAGCTGGAGGGGCTGCGGGCCCGGGAACGCAAGGCGGCCACCGACGAGCTGCTGCGGGCGCTCGGGAAGGCGCGCCAGGGGGGTGCCAAGATCCTGCTGGCGGCGGCGAAGCGCTACATCCCCCTGCGGGAGGTGGGCAAGGCCTCGTTCCTCCAGACGCTCGACGTGGGCCGGGCGGCGGCCCGCACCCTGGGTGAGGACCTGGCCCGCTCCGGCCACCTCGGCGACCCCGAGGACGTCTTCTACCTCACCGCCACCGAGCTGCTGGGCCAGCTGCCGCCCGAGCCCAAGCACGTGGTGGCGGCCCGCCGGGACCAGCGCGAGGAGTACCGGCACCTCCGCCTCCCCGACCTGTGGGAGGGGATGCCCGACCCGATCCCTCTGGAGACGGGGGGCGCCGGCGACGACGTGTCCGAGGTCACGGGGGTGGCGGTGAGCCCGGGCGTGGTCGAGGGCCGGGTGCGGGTGGTGCTCGACCCCACCCAACCGCTGGAGCCGGGCGAGATCCTGGTGTGCGAGACCACCGACCCGTCGTGGACGTCGATGTTCCTGGTCGCCGCCGGCCTCGTCATCGACATCGGCGGCGCCCTGTCCCACGGAGCCATCGTGGCCCGGGAGCTGGGCGTCCCCTGCGTCATCAACACCCGGGTGGGGACCCGGACCCTGCGCACCGGCGACCTCGTGCGGGTCGACGGCGGCGCCGGCCGGGTCGACATCCTCGAACGTCAGTCGTAGGCGGGCCGGCCAGGATTCAGGTCGTCGGGTCCGGCGTCGTCTCCTCCGGCGTCGTCCGGTCCGGCTTCTCCTGCATCGAACGCCAGGTTGCCATGGTGGCGAAGGCCAGCGCGCCCCAGACGCTCAACGAGGCGATGACGGAGAAGATCCCGACCGACCGGGCCTCGCCCGCAAAGTCGGTCACGTACTCCATCACCAACAGCCAGCACCAGCCGCCCCAGGCGAGCGTCACCAGGCCGAGGACGACGAGCAAAAGGCGCAGACCCCGTTGCCGGGCGATCGCCGCCTGAAGGCGGTCGCTGGGCACCTCGTCCATGACAACAGCATGGCCCGATCGGAGCCGGTCTGCCCAGGCCTACGGGCGCTCGATGAAGGTGAGGCGCTCGGTGACGATGACGGTGCCGGCGGCGTCGGTGAAGGTGGCCTCAAGCGTGCAGAAGGTCATGACGCCCTTGGGCGTCTCCTTCTGCTTCACGTCGGCCACCCGGCCCCGGCAGATCAGCGTCTCCCCCACCACCGGCGGGCGGACGATGTCGTAGGCGGCGCTGCCCATGACCGCCTTGTCGAAGCTGGTCCCCATGAGGGCGAGGGGGTCGGGGTAGCCGGGGCGGGCCGGGCCGAACAGGCACGTGGGAGGGGCGGCCAGGCCGGGCAGGCCCGCTTCCCGGCTCACCTTCTCCTCCAGGTAGAGCGGCTCCGTCTCGCCCGTGGCGGTGAGGAAGTACTGGTTGAGGGCTTCCTCGATCCGGACCTCGAACGGTTCGATCTCGATGCCCAACAGGTCGTCGCGCATGGTTCCGCCTCCCTCAGCCGATCTCGGCCTGGCCGGTGCCGATGACGACGACCTCGTCCTCGCCCCGCACCACCCGTAGCTCGCACACCGCCCGTCCGTCCACGACCTCGGTGACGGTCCCCTCCACCCGCAGGGTGTCGCCGGGGAGGACGGGGGCCCGGAACTGGGCCGTGACCCCCCGGACGTTCTCGGCCCCGAAGTTGTGGCCCAGGGCCTGGACCAGGAAGGCCAGGGGCAGCGGGCCGTGGGCGATGACCGACGGGAAGCCGACCTTCTGGGCGAAGGCCTCGTCGGTGTGGATGGGGTTGAAGTCACCGGTGGCGGCGGCGAAGCGGGCGATCTGAGGGCGCTGGATCGGCCCCCGCTCGATCGGGTCCAGGACGGCGCCGGGCTCCGCCTTGCTCAACTGGGCCATACCTGCCTCCTGCCTCTTGTCGGGCTGTGCCCGAATGCGGGCGCGATCATACTGAACGGAGGTTCATTCAATCACGTCCGGGTGGGACCTGTCAGCCCCGGCGGCGCTCCCAGGCCTTGCGCCCGGCGGCGGTGGCCCAGCCCTGGATGGCGGTGTCCACGACCGCGGCGGCGTAGGCCGCCGGGGTGTTGTCCTTGCGCAGCAGGTAGCCCTTGAGCACGTAGCCGTGGCACAGGAGGATCATGCTGATGGCCACCATCGACGTGTCCGTCTCGGGCCGGAGCAGGCCGGCGGCGACGGCCTCGTTGAGGGGCTCCATCAGCCGGTCGAGCATCTGGCGCTCGGCGGCCTTGGCCAGCTCCTTGCCCTGGTCCGAGAGGTGGCCCCCCTCCCGGTAGTACAGGTGGGTGACGTCGGAGTACTTGTCCGAGGTCTTGACCAGGAAGTTGACCGCGTCCTCGATGCGGGCCAGCGGCTCCTGGGACTGGGAGAGGGCCTTCTCCAGCCCGTCCCCCCACACTGCCGACCAGTGCTCGTAGATGAGGAAGAGGATGTCCTCCTTGGAGCGGACGTACTCGTAGACCAGGCCCACGGAGATGCTGGCCTCGTCGGCGATGTCGCGCACCACCGTCTTGGCGAAACCCTGGCGGGCCACCAGCCGGGTGGCGGCCTCGACGATCTGGGCCCGGCGCCGCTCCACCAGGTCGGCGTCGCCCACGCGGGCGTAGGGGCGGTTGGTGGCGCTCTTCAGTGTCCTGGCCCTGGCCATCGGGAACGTTCCCTTCTCGTGGTCTGCCGCCCATCCAAGTCTACGGGACCACGCCGGTGGTGGGAATGAGCGATCAGTCAGGCTACACAAGGCAAGGGTGCTTTGCGACTGAACATTCGATCAGTTAGCATCGCCCGCATGCAGAAGATCTACGCCCGGGCCCAGGAGCCCCACACCTGGTTCGACGCCTTCGAGACGCCCGAGGAGAAGGCCTTCCGGGCGCAGGTCCGGGAGTTCTCCTGGACCAACTTCGAGCACCTGCGCGACGAGATCGACGTCAAGCAGCGGTGCAAGCACCTCATGCCCATGCTCGGCGACGCCGGCCTCATCGGCACCCTGGTGAAGAAGGAGAACGGCGGCGAGGGCCAGGGCCTGGCCATGAGCGCCATCATCGGCCAGGAGATGGGCGGGGTCATCCCCTCCCTGGCCGCCTTCCGCTCGGTGAACGGCAACTTCGTGGTCAAGCCGGTGGAGGAGTTCGGCACGAAGGAACAGATCGACCGGTTCGTGCGGCCGGTGATGAAGGGCGAGTGGACCACGGCCCTGGCCATCAGCGAGCCGACGGCGGGGTCGGACGTGGGCGGCATCCAGACCCGGGCCGAGCGCGACGGCAGCGGCTGGGTCATCAACGGCTTCAAGCAGCACATCAGCGGCGGGACGGAGAGCGACTTCATCCTCGTCTACGCCGTCACCGACCCCGACGCCTCGCTCTCCACCCGGCTCACCGCCTTCCTCATCCCCACCGCCACCCCGGGCATGGACGCCTCCGAGCCCGAGGCCACCATGGGGGTGAAGGGGCTGTCCCATTCCCGGGTGCGTCTGGAGGATGTCCGGGTGGACGACGACGTGCGCCTGGGCGAGGTGGGCGAGGGCCTGCGGATCATGTTCTTCGGCCTGTCGGCCGAGCGGGTCGACATCGCCTCCCGGGCCCTGGGCTGCGCTACCCGGTCCTTCGAGGAGGCCCGGGCCTACGCCGCCGAGCGCCACCAGTTCGGCAAGCCGCTGCGGGCCCTCCAGGCCGTTTCCCACAAGATCTCCCAGATGCGCACCACCATCGACGCCGGCCGCCTGCTCGTGCTCCGGGCCGCCCGCCTCTACGACGAGGTCCTCGTCAGCCGGGGTCCCGAAGAGGCCAGCGAGGCGTGCAACGAGGAGTCCTCCATCGCCAAGCTGTTCTGCGGCGAGCAGTGCTTCTGGGTCTGCGACACGGCCATGCAGGTCTTCGGCGGCCTCGGCTACGAGCAGGGCACCGCCGTGGAGGCCATGTTCCGGGATTCGCGGGTCTTCCGCTTCGGCGGGGGCACCGACGAGATCCAGCGCCACATCATCCAGCGCGACGAGTACAAGCGGCTCTCGGCCTCCCGGGAAGGCGACGAGCCGACGCTGGCGCCCGGGCCGGCCTAGAGAATCGGGTTCGCCGAGTGCGCCTCCGCGCCGACCTGGCCGGTACGCCGGAGCTGCGGGCCTTCCGGGAGGAGCTCGCCACCTGGCTGGCCGAACAGCTCACCGACGACTTCCGGGGTCCCGGGGTCCGGGGCGTCCCCGGGGACGTGGGTCTCGTCGATCCCACCGGGGCGGAGGGCGAGGACTTCGAGCGCCGGCGGGCCTGGCAGCGGGTCCTCCACGCCGGCGGCTGGGTGGGCGTCCACTGGCCCGCCGCCCACGGGGGCCGGTCGGCCGGTCTCATGGAGCACGCCCTCTACCTGCTGGAGTGCGCCGCCGCCGGAGCCCCCGAGCCGGTCAACGCCATCGGCATCAACATGGTCGGGCCCACCCTGATCGAGCACGGGACCGACGAGCAGCTCGAGCTCCTCCCGGGAATCCTCTCGGCCGACGCCATCTGGTCGCAGCTGTTCAGCGAGCCCGAGGCCGGCTCCGACCTCGGCAACATCAACACCCGGGCCCGCCCCACCGACGACGGCGGCTGGGTCGTGACCGGCCAGAAGGTGTGGACCTCGTGGGGCCTGGTGGCCGACCTCGGCCTGCTCGTGGCCCGCACCGGCTCTCACGTCGGGGACACCCCGGGCCCCGGGAAGGGCTTCAGAGGCCTGTCCTGCTTCGTGATGGACATGCGGGCACCGGGCGTCACCGTCCGCGGCCTGCGCCAGATGAGTGACAACGTCCACTTCGCCGAGGTCTTCCTCGACGACGTCGTCCTGCCTCCCGGAGCGTTGATCGGCAAGGAGAACGAGGGTTGGACGGTGGCCAGCACCACCCTCGCCCACGAGCGGACGACCGCCATCCTCTCCCGCCACGCCACCACCCTGGCGGCGGCGGCCCGGATGCTGGACCTGGCCCGCCGGCCAGGCACGCCAGCCGCCCTCGTCGACCGGGCCCTGTCTGTTTGGAGCGAAGCGCAGATCTTCTGCCTCAACGGCTACCGGGGGGTGGCCGAGGCCGCCGGCGGCAGCCCCTCCCCCGCCACCTGGCTCCAGCGCATGCAGTGGGGCCTGGTCAGCCGGCGGATCTTCGAGACGGCCGCCGACCTGCGGGGCAGCGCCTCGCTCCTGGCCGGAGACCCCGACGACCCCGACGCCGCCGACTGGAACCGCCTGCTCCTCGCCTCCCGGGGCTGGACCATCGGCGGAGGCACCACCGAGATCCAGCGCAACATGCTGGGCGAGAAGGTGCTCGGCCTGCCCCGGGAGCCCAAGCGCTGACCCGGCGGCGCCTGACCTTAGGGCGGTAAGGGGAGCTGGCCTTCTTCCGGGGCCGGTGGCGGGGGTGGTGTCCATGTCCAGTGGCCTGGGCCGCCGTTCAGTGTGGCGCCGTGGTGGGTTTTCTGGACGTGGTGGAAGTGGCAGAGGTGGGCGAGGTTGGAGAGTTCGGTGCGGTGGACGTCGTTCCAGGGCACGGTGTGGTCGATCTCGAGGCCGAAGTGGGTGTCGCATCCGGGGACGACGCAGGTGGGGTCGCGGGCTTCGAGGGCGGTGCGCTGGCGGGCGGTGACGTTGCGGCCGAGGTGGGTGACCGCGGCGATGTCGGTTCCGTCGGTGATGACCGCTTTGAGGATCGAGTCCTCGGCCAGGCGGCGGGCGACCTCGACGGGGACGGGGCCGACCCCGGGGATCTCGCACACCTCGCCGGTTTCGGTGGAGCCCCGGACCCAGGCGGTGTGGTCGACCCGGACCTGGATCGTCGCCGCCGGCCCACCTGCTCCAGTGGCGAGGTCGACGAGGGCGTCGGCGAGGTACGCCCCCAAGGACTCCCTGCGGCCGGCGGCCCGCTCCTGGCGGAAGATCCGCTGGCGGCGGACGTCCAGTGCGGCCAGCAACCGGGCGCCGTCGTCGGGTGTGAGCCTGCCGTCGAGACGGAAGGCGCCGTCCGGGTCCGTCCAGTGCCGCAGGTAACGGCCGTGGCGGATGCGCTCGTACCGCGCCCTCTCGTCCTCGGCGGCCGTGGCCGCCGCCCGCACCCGCCGGCACTGTTGCCGTAAGCCGGTCACCGTCTGGGTCGCCGCCGCCTGGAGAAGATCGGCCTCCGCAGCCGGCGCGGTTACGGCTGCGGCTGCGATCGCGCGGGTCTGCGACTCGGAGAGCTCCCCCGAGATGAACGCCTTCTGCGTGGTCGGGAGCTGCTCGAGCTGCCGGGCAGTCTCCAGCGCCGTCACCGCTTGCCCCACCGACTCGCCGGTGTGCACCGCCATCCAGTGCGCCGCCGACCGGTGCCCCTCCCGGCGCCAGGCGTTCGTCTCCTCCACCCGCCGGGCCGCCAGCGCCTTCCCCGCCGCACACATGGCCTCGCCCTCGGCGAAGAGCTCAACCAGCCGGGAAGCATCGATCCCGCTCAACCGGCCCGGCTCGAACCCCGTCAGCGCCGCCCGCAGACCTCCGACCATCTCCTCGATGTGCCCCAGCACCCGTGCAGCATAAGGACGGGGTATGACAGTTATCGGCACATCAGTCCTCCGAGTCCTTTGACCACAGGCCGAAGAACCCGGTGCGCAGCTCCCGCTGGCGGGCCAGGCAGTGGTCCCGGTACTCGGACCCGGTCGACCACGGGCCGCCCGTGGCCACGATCCCGTAGGGGGCGGGCTCGCCGGCGGCCTCGGCCGTCCGGTTGAGCTCGATCATCTGCTGCCGGGCCTCGTGGCCGGCCCGCCAGGTGGACGTGCAGTAGCGGCGCTCGTGGACTAGGCGGATGGTGGGAGGCACCGTGCCGGCCGCGCCCAGGGTGATCCCGAGCACGATCAGCAGCGGACGGACGAACCGGCGACGTC
This sequence comes from Acidimicrobiia bacterium, assembly GCA_050741935.1. Taxonomy (GTDB): domain Bacteria; phylum Actinomycetota; class Acidimicrobiia; order IMCC26256; family BP-133; genus CAWBJP01. Next base: position 16,726 of record JBOGFE010000549.1, read on the forward strand.
TCACGCGGCTCATGATGCGGCCCGCCGGCCGGTGGCGGTATCGGGGATCCCCCTGATCGAACCCTGAGCTTCCTCGCAGAATCTCCACGGAAACCGCGGGAATCGGCGACAGCCCATTCTCTAACCTTGAGTCATGCAACCGCGCCTGATGCTGCCAGAACTGCCGGACTGGGCCGACCTGAAGCTGGATCGATCCGCCGCAGGCGGCGTGGTGGTGGCCGCCCTGGTGGTGGGCGCCCTCGTGGACCTGGCCGTCCGTTCCGATCCATTGTCGTTCTCCGGGGCGCTCCTCGTCGTCGCCGTGGCTGTCATCGTGCCGGCGGTGGGCCGGGTGCAGAGCCGGCAGTCCCGGGCTTTGCTCGTCGCCGCTCCCGTCTTCGGCCTCTTCCTCGCCCTGCGGGCCAGCCCGTGGCTCCTGCCCTACGACGTCATGGCCGCAGGCGGCCTCCTCGCCCTGGCCGCGTCACTGGCCCGGGGCGGTTCGCTCCTCGATCTCCCGTTCCTCGGTCTCGGCGCTCGCAGCATCCATGCCGCCCTGCACGGCCTGGCGGCGCCCGCCTTCGCCTGGGAGGGACTGCTCCGGATCCTCGGCGGTGACAGCCCTGACGCCGGCAAGGGGCCGCGGGCGCGCCGGTGGGCGGCGGTCCTGCGGGGGCTGGCTCTCGCCCTCCCCCTGCTCATCATGTTGGGCGCCCTCCTGGCTTCGGCCGACGTGGTCTTCGCCCACTTCATCGATCTCGCTCCCGACCTCGATGACCTGGGCCAGCACGTGGCCCACATCGCCATCGGCGCCTGGGGGATGGCCGCCCTCCTGCGGCTGGCGGCGGCCAGGCCACCCGGAGCCGGCCGTCAGCGCTTCCCCCTGGTCGGTCCCGTCGAGGCCACCGTGGTCCTGGGTTCCCTGGTGGCCCTCTTCGCCGCCTTCGCCGTCACCCAGGTCGTCAGCTTCCGAGGCGGCGCCCGCCACGTCCTCGAGACCGCGGGCCTGACCTACGCCGAATACGCCCGCTCGGGGTTCTTCCAGCTGGTGGCGGTGGCGACCATCACCTTCGCCGTCCTGCTCGCCGTCGACACCCTCACCGAACCCGACGACCGGGCCACCCGGCGCCGGCTGCTGGTTCTGAGCGAGGTGTGCATCGCCCTCACGCTCGTGGTCGTGGTCACCGCCCTGCACCGGCTCAACCTCTACGAGAACGCCTACGGGCTGACCATGCTGCGGTTCTACGCCGCCGTCCTCGTCGCCTGGGTCGGGCTGGCGCTGGTCCTCCTCGGCGCCTGGTTCGGCGGGTCGCGACGGCGGGCCTGGTTCCCGGCCGCCGCCGTCGGAGCCGGCCTCGCCGGCCTGCTGCTCCTCAACCTCACCAATCCCGAGGCGCTCGTGGTCCGGCGCAACGTGGAGCTGGCCGAGCGGACGGGTCGTTTCGACACCGAGTACCTCCTCGAGCTGTCCGACGACGCCATTCCGGAGCTGGTCCGCACGCTCCCCCGCCTCGCCCCGGTTGACCAGGCCAACGTGCTGGCCCACATCTGCGAGGTGCCGGCCGAGGCGGGGGGCAGCTGGGCGGCGTGGAACCGCTCCGAACGCCGGGCCATCGCCGCTCGCAACCAGGTGTGCCGCTAGTCCTCCGAAGCAACGGAGGGCAGGCCGAGCGGACCGAGGTGCCAGGGGGCGGGGCCGGACAGCTCGTGGACCTCGAGGATGCCGGCGCCCAGGCGGCCACCGAGCTCGTAGGTGGCGAGGCCGTCGGTGAACCAGAAGCCGCCGTCGTGGCTGCTCGGGCTGGCGACGTCGACGGTGGCGGTCAGGTGGTAGCCGTGCCCGGTGGCGGTCCAGATGCGGGCGTCGCATCCCCGGGGTGAATGGCCGTCGTCCGCCACCTGCGCCCCCACCTCGACCCGGGCCGGTGCGTGGAAGGTGCCGGCGTCGTAGACGAAGCCCATGGGGAAGCGCCCGGCGGCGGTGACCACGGTCATCACGGACAGGAACAGGTCGGGACCGAAGTTGGCGCAGATCCAGCGGTGGGAAAGGATGTCGGGCCAGTGCCGGGGGCCCCAGGAATGGTCCTGCCAGGCGAAGCCGCTGACCGCCACCTCTCCCCCGCCGGCGGTCACGGTGCCGTTGACCCGGCCCATCGACTCGTAGTGGTCCTTGCCCACGGTCGAGGCGGCGGCGTCGAGCGAGAAGGCGAAGGGCTCCACGAAGGCCTCGTAGACCAGGTCGACCCGGGCGGAGTCGTAGGCGGCCTCGAAGGCGTAGGCCCGGAGCGGCTCCTTGGTGACGGCCGCCATCCCGCCGAGCTCGAAGTCGGGCAGGTCATGGGCCGGGTCGGGCAGGGGGAGAGTGAGCGACTGGACCTTCCCCACCACGGCCCCGTCGACCGCCGTCCAGCTCCACACGTCGGCGATGCCCCGGACCCGCTGGAGGCCGATGTGGTAGAGGCCGCCGGCCCGCCGGAGCGGGTCGTGCCAGACCAGGGCCCAGCTCTCCTGCCAGCGCTCGTCGGCGTCCGGGGGCGGTTCGTGGCGGCCGTCGTCCTCCGGTCGGATCGTGCGCATGGGCCACTTGCTCCTTGGAGGTCAGGTCCCCACGGGCTTCCACCCGGGGGCGCAGGTGAAGTTGTCACCGTCGAGAGCGACGAACCTTCCGCTCTTCACCGTGACCGGGACGATGCACAGGTTGGTGCGGGCATGTCCCTTGCCGGCTTCGTAGGTCGTGGGCGGCATGAGGCCGCCGAGCGTCTCGCCCCGCAGGGCGTGGAGGGCGTCGAGGAAGGCCGCCGGCGTCGGCTCGGCGGCCAGCGACGCGCCGAGGTGCTCGATCAGCTTGCCGCCGACCCAGGCGCCGGCGCTGATGCTCGCCCGGCGCCCGCCGGGGACGTAGCGGGCCAGCGCGGCCCGGTAGTCGGCCAGCTTCGGCGAGGTGTTGTGGTCGGGGACGATGCCGGCGGTGACGAAGCCCTCCACCTCGTCGGCCTGGGACAGCAGGGCGTCGTCGAAGCCGGACTGCTGGATGGAGAACGCCGGGTTGTACCCCTGGCGGTGGGCCGATTTCGCCACCCGCACCAGGCTGGCGTTGTCCATGAGCCCGACGATCACGTCGGCCCCGGCGCTGCTGGCGGCCAGCACCTCGGCGGTGTAGTCGGGCTGGGCGATGGAGACCTGGGCCTGGTGGACGACGGTGAAGCCGGCCTCGGCGGCGATGTCGCCCATCAGGCTCTGCATCACGGAGCAGTTGGCCGCCTCCCGGCAGTAGAAGATGGATGCCTTCCGCTTGTCGGTCTGGGTCAGGAAGGGCAGCACGTGGGCCCAGGCTTCGCCCAGGGGCGCGCCCGGCCCGATGGGGAAGAGCATGGGGCTGGCGTCAACGGCGGAGGAGCACGAGCAGCCGCCGATGGCCGGCACCTGCTGGTCCTCGAGGTAGCGGACCACGGCCTCCTCGGTGGTGACCATGAAGTTGGAGTAGAAGGCGGCGACCTGCTCCTGCTCCACCAGGCGCTTGACGATGGCGACGGACCGGGCCGGGTCCCCGCCGTCGTCGGCCTGGAAGAGGCGCACCTTGCGGCCCCCGATCCCGCCCCGGGCGTTGACATCGGCCACCCACGCCCGGGCCCCTTCGGCGATGGGGGCCACGGCCGCGCCGATAGGTCCGGAGGCGACGCCCACCGACCCCAGGCGGATCTCGCCTGCCGCGCCGGGCGTGCCTGCCGGCCCGGGGATGGGCGCGGCGCCGGCGGAGGGCGCCCGGGTCTCGGC
>JBOGFE010000550.1:0-4047 GCA_050741935.1 Acidimicrobiia bacterium
GTCATTACCAGTCTACGAGCTGCCGCCCACTGTCCAGATGCCTCCCCCGGGCATCGCGACAGCCCAGCCGCCGGAGTTGGCCATCGCCCACTGCGAGATGCGCTGTTCCTGGAAGACGGCATTCGCCAAACCGGGGTTGTGGACGGACGCGCGGCTCCGTGCGGGCGCCTGCCACCGGCCCGCGATGTCGAGGTGTCTGAGCGCGTCCGCGACCAGTCGGGTTGCCTCCTCGGCCGTCAACCGGGCGACCCGAGCCTCAGTAATTACCTCGTCGTACACGATCGCCGCCTCCATGATGGGGACCAGGTTGAGGCCCCGCCGCCAGTTCGGAATGACCGTCTCCCGGCAGATCTGGTTGAGCCAGGCCGGATACGACTCCGGCGTGCTGGGATCGGGACCGTCGTACGGTACGAGGTAGGCGAGGGCCTCCGACGCACGTCGCGCCACGGTGGCTGTCAGCGGCTGGAAGTGCACCGCCGCCACGACGAGCACGGGATCGTTCTGGGCACCCGGCAGCTGCCGGGCTTCAAGCCGGGTGCGTACGCGCGCGGCCAGTCGTTCAGCAGGCATCGGCCCGACCGCCTGTGGCTCCAGGACGCTGTCGCCGCTTGCTCCGTGCCCGGTTGATGGCCGCGGCCGCGGTGGCCGCGCCCAAGCCGGCAAGAGCGGCTGCCGTACTGGTCTCCCGCCTTGGCTCGGTCATGTCGATGCGATCTCCAGCCGGAACATCTTCGCGTCGGGCGGAGGCGGGCCGTCAGTCCACTGGTAGGTGATCTCCATGGTGGGCCCGCTGTAGATCGCGACCGCGAATACCGGTGGCGATGTCGCAACGCCGGGCCGCAGCGTTTGGGGGCTGCCGATCTTGCGCTCAACGGCCGCCCGGGTGTCGCTCCACGTCAGCCCCCTCGGCAGGGCGCCCGTGTAGGCGGTGACGCCATCGGCGCCGGCGTACATCCGCACCCGGACGACCCGCCGGTCCGAACCTCCAAAGGTCACGAACGTCCCCGCCGAACGGCACAGGTAGCTGCTGCTCCCATTGGACTCGCAGCGGTTGTTGTTGAGGTACGCCACGATGGCCGGGTCGGTCAGGGCTTTGCCCAGCAGCGTCTGGTAGGTGAGCTGGCCGCTGGTGGCAGCACGGGTCGTCGATGTCGTAGCCGCCGGGCGGGCCGTGGTGCCGGTCGACGCCCGAGTGGTGGAAGGTCGAGCGACCACAGTCGTACTGCTGCGGTCACTGACAGTCACGCCCGTCCCGCTCCCACTGGACTGCCGCCCTCCGCCGGAGTCCGAACCGCAGGCGACCAGGACCACCGTTCCAACGGCGACAACCACAATCCCTCGCATCATCGTCGTCCTCCACGGTACAACCGCAGTCAAACTATTTCGCCTCCGTGGACTTCTAGAAAGCTGGCCATGGATGACTCCGCGACGACTGCCTCAACGCCGGCCACGCCGCAGGGCTTCCGCAAAGTCGTTGAGCACAACGCCTGACCTGGCCTGACGCGAGGGTACTGGCGCGCGTACCTGGTCGGGTGGTAGACGTTCGCCTCGTGCAGAGCTCCCTCGACTTGGTGGACGTGGCCGAGCAGGACGCAGCGGTGGCCGTGGTGGCCGTAGGCGTGCCGCTGCCGGCGGGGTGGACGGTGCTGGCGCGAGCGATGGAGGAGCGCCGCCCGGTTCGCGCCCGCTACCACGGTCGGCTGAGGCTGTTGTGCCCGCACGCTCTGGGCTGGTCCGGGCCGCGGGCGAAGGTGCTCGCCTACCAGTCGGGTGGGCAGACCGGCACCGGGGCGCTGCCTGCCGATTCGAGGAGGCGCTGGCGCTCGATGTTCGTCGAGGAGCTGGAGGGCCCTCAGATCTGGGAGGGGGCCTGGCAGAGCGCTGACAATTGGCTGGGCACCCCGGTGCCGGCCGGGATGGACCGAGTCGAGCTCTGGGTGCGAGGGGAGCGCCGCGGGGGGCGTCAGCGCGACCGTGGCTGACCGCTACCTCGCCAGCGTCGAGGTGCGGCCGATCCGCCCCGGCGAGCGGGCCCGCTTCGACGAGGCCCTCTCCGAGCACCACTGGCTCGGGTCTCGCCTGGTGGGCGAGACGATGCGCTACGTCGCCGTGGGCCCTGAGGGGACCTGGGTCGCCCTGGTGGGCTTCGGGTCTGCCGCCCTGTCGTGCCGGTCGCGAGAGGCATGGATCGGCTGGTCGCAGGACCAGCACTTCCGCCGGCTGCGCTATGTGACCAACAACCAGCGCTTCTGCGTGCTGCCGGAGGGGCGACGGCCGAACCTGGCCTCTGCGGTGCTGTCCAAGACGCTGGGGCGCCTCTCGGGCGACTTCGAGCGGTGCTGGGGGCACCCGGTGCTGGTGGTCGAGACCTTCGTCGACCCCGCCCGCCACCGGGGCACCTGCTACGCGGCCGGCGGGTTCAGCGCCCTGGGCCAGACCTCGGGGTACGGGCGCAACGGCTGGAGCTGGCACCGCCACGGGAAGGTGAAGCTCGCCTTCGCCCGGGCCTTGCGCAAAGACGCCCGGCGCATCCTCACCGCCACCTTCGACCATCCGGCCTTGTCCCTTCCCCCAAGGAGACCGATGCTCGACCTCAACCGGCTCGACTTCGGGGGAGCCGGCGGCCTGCTGTGCGCGCTGGCGGAGATCGTCGATCACCGCAAGCGCCGTGGCGTGCGCCATGACCTCGCCTCGATCCTGGCCATGGCGACGGTGGCCACCCTGGCCGGGGCCCGCAGCGTGCTGGCCATCGGCGAGCACGCCGCGGACCTGCCCCAGGAGGTGCTGGCCCGCCTGGGGGCCAAGTTCCATCCCGACAAGTTGCGCTACATCGCCCCCCACCCCGAGACCTTCCGGCGAGCGCTCGGCGGCATCGACACCGCAGCGCTGGACCGGGTGGTGGGGGCGTGGCTCCTCGAGCAGGTGCGGGCCGGGCGCCTCGGTGAGCACGAGCTGGTCCTCGCGCTCGACGGCAAGTCGCTTCGAGGGGCGCTGCGCGCCGACGGCCGGGCCGTGCAGCTGTTCTCGGCGATGCTGCACGGCGCGGGAGTGGTCGTCGGCCAGACCGAGGTGGACGAGGGATCCAACGAGATCAGCGCGTTCATCCCCCTCGTCTCCGGGCTCGACCTCGCCGGCGCGCTGGTCACCGCGGATGCGATCCACACCCAGCGCGCCCACGCCCGCTACCTGGTCGAGGACAAGAGCGCCGACTACCTGTTCCAGGTGAAGGAGAACCAGCCCAAGCTCCTCGCCGCCATCAAGGCCATCCCCGCCGAGAGCTTCTCCCCCGAGCACCAACAGAGCGGCCGCGGCCACGGCCGCACCGAGCACCGCCACGTCCGGGTGGCGGCGGTCACCCCCGAGGTCGACTTCCCCTACGCAGCCCAGGTGATCGTCGTCTACCGGGAGCGAGCCGACCTCGACGACGCGATGACCTCCGCCGAGACCTCCTACTACATCACCAGCGTCGGCCCCGACAGGGCCGGAGCGGAGCGCCTCGGCCGCCACGTCCGGGAGCACTGGGGCATCGAGAACAAGCTCCACTGGGTGCGCGACTGGGCCTTCGACGAGGACCGCCACCAGCTGCGGGCGAGCGCCTCCACCGCACGGGCGATGGCGACGCTGCGCAACCTGGCCATCAGCCTGCTGCGCTTGGCCGGTGCGACCAGCATCGCCGCCACGCTCCGGTGGGTAGCCCGCGACCCCGCCAGGGGCGTCGCTCTCATCGGCGCATAGCCCGTCTCTCATCCGACCGCGCGGGAGTCGTCTCTTCGCCGCGCGCAGCCAGGCATTTCCCGCCAGCGCCCGGCGATCGAGCACCTCCCGCAGGTCGTGTCATCCGCACCGCCAGCACGGATTGCCGCTGGCATCCGCTCTGATCGACACTCAACCGTCAGCAATAGCGGGTCACAGCCCCGTGACTTTGTGGATCACCCTGATGTCGGGCGTACTGCAGCCCGCTGGACGCAGGCACGCGGTCGGCATCTTCGGGCATGCCAGTCAACTCGGATCACCGTCCCGGCACCTCCCAGCTCCCTGTCTCCACCA
>JBOGFE010000551.1:0-6304 GCA_050741935.1 Acidimicrobiia bacterium
CCTGGCGACCGCGGTGCTGCCGCGGACGGCAGCGGCTGTGGACGGACCTTCCGGGGGGGCCGGAGGCCCGTCCGCGGACGCCGGCGGGACGAACCGCCGGCCCCGCTTCGGCCTGTTCCTCGGGGCCCTGGTCGGGGCCACGCTGGCCGCCGGCGCCGTTCTGGCGCTGCGGGGCGGCGACGCCGGGTCCAACCTGCCCACGGTGGTTCTGACCGCCCGGCACTCCAAGTTCACGCCGGCCCGCATCGCGGTGGAGCCGGGGACAACGGTGCGCTTCGTGGTCCGCAACGTCGACCCCATCGCCCACGAGTTCATCATCGGGCCCCAGGAGGTCCACGACCGCCACGAGCAGGGGACCGAGTCGTACCACCCGCCCAAGCCGGGTGAGGTGACGATCCCCGCCGACGAGGAGGCGGAGACCACCTACACCTTCGATGCCGCCGACTCGGGCCGCGTGGTGCTGTTCGGATGCCACCTGCCGGGTCACTGGACCTACGGCATGCACGGCGAGGTGGAGGTGGGCTGAACGGCCGTGCCAGCATGGCGTCCGTGCTCGACGAGACCCCCGCTGAACCCGTCCCGTTCGACTCGCGGGAGTTCCGCGACGTGCTGGGCCATTTCGCCACCGGGGTGACGGTCGTCACCGGCACGGTCGACGGCGGCCCGCTCGGCCTGGCCGCCAACGCCTTCTCGTCGGTCTCCCTCGACCCGCCGCTCATCCTGGTGTGCATGTCGTCGACGTCCGAGACCTGGCCGGTGATCCGCACGACCGGCGCCTTCGCCGTGAACGTGCTCGGCGAGCACCAGGAGGACGTGAGCCGCCGCTTCGGACGCAAGGACGGCAACCGGTTCGAGGCCATGGACTGGCAGTCGGCGGTCACCGGCTCGCCGGTGTTCCCCGACGCCCTGGCCTGGATCGACTGCGTCATCGACGCCGAGCACTCGGCCGGCGACCACACCGTGGTCATCGGCCGGGTCGTCTCCCTGGCCCGCCGGCCCGAAGGGGGGCGCCCGCTCCTCTTCTTCCAGGGGACCTACGGGCGCCTGGCGCCGCTGTCGTAGCCGGTGAACGAGGCGGTGGCGACCGCCGCCCTGGTCGCCCGGGTCGACCTGGCTGCCGCCTTCGCCCTCTCGGCCGGCACCAAGCTCGCCGACCTCGGCGCCACCACCGCCGCCCTGGCCGCCTTCGGGGTGCCGGCCCCGGCGGCCACGGCCCGGATCCTGCCCGGGGTGGAAGCGGGCCTGGCCTTCGTGCTCCTGGCCTTCCCGGCCTCCCTCGCCCCCGGCCTGGCCGCCTTCGTCACGGTGGCGATCTTCACCGCCGTGGTGGCCCGCCGCCTGGCCCAGGGCGTGGCCGTGCCCTGCCCCTGCTTCGCCGCCCGGGAGGGACGTCCGGTGTCGGCGGTCACGCTGGTGCGCAACCTGGTGCTCCTGGCGCTGGCCACCCTGGCCGCCGTCCCGGCCCGGGATGCGTCCGCCGGGGTGGCCATTGCCGTCCTGGTTGTCGCCGTGCCCCTCACCGCCGTCGCCTTGCGCCGCACGGCCTGAAGGGTCACCCTGTCGGGATGCCTGATGTTTCCCGTTCCGGGGAGATCAACGGGGTGGTGATCGTCACCCCCGACGTGCACGGCGACAACCGGGGCCGCTTCGTCGAGACGTGGCGCAAGGAATGGGTGCCGGGATCGGCCGACATGGTCCAGGCCAACCGGGCCGACCGGCGTCAGGGGGCCCTGGTCGGCCTCCACTACCACCTCCACCAGGCCGACTACTGGTATGTCCCTTCTGGGCGGGCCCTGGTGGCCCTCCACGACCTGCGGGAGTCGTCGTCCACGGCCGGGGCGACCCTCACCCTCGAGATCGGCGAGCACGACCACCGGGGGATCTACATCCCGCCCGGGGTCGCCCACGGCTTCTACGCCCTCACCGACATGACCATCACCTACCTCGTCGACCACTACTACGACCCGGCCGACGAGCTGGGGGTGGCGTGGGACGACCCCGACGTCGGCGTGGCCTGGCCGGACATGGCCCCCGGGCTGTCCAACCGGGACCGGACGAACCCCAAGTGCTCGGAGATCCCCGAGGAGCTCCGGCCCCGCTGACCGGGCGGTGAGCTAACGCCGGTTCCGCCGGCGGTGGTGGAGCTCGCAGCCCACGCACAGGCCGCCGACGCCGGCCAGGGCGCCGAGGCCGGCGGCGGGGAGGGCGAGGGCCCAGGCCAGGGCCCGGTTGCCGACCATCCAGATCAGGGTGGCGGTGCCGAGCAGGAGGGTGCTGAGGCCGGCGGCCGTCCGCCAGGGGGCGGTGTCCTCGGCCGTGGGCGGGCGGCGCAACCGGGGCGAAAGGAGCGAATGGAACAGGGTGGGCAGCGGCGCCTCCTCCCCCTGGACGGTGGTGGCCGCCGACAGGGCGGCGAAGATCGGGATCACCCAGGGGGCCTCGAACACGAACCCGCTCAGGAGCGCCACCGCCGTCACCGTGTGCTCGAAGCGGAAGCAGCGGACGTCGGCGTTGCCAGACGGTCGTTGTGCACTCACCGGACAGATGCTCTGACCAGCGGGTTCATCCTTGCATCGATGTGGTTATGCCCGGAGGAACGGCCTCGGGAGCGTCGAAACTGGGGGGGCAACGATCGGACCATGGGCACCAAGGAAGGGTACCGAAATGACCGACGTTCGAACGCTGGGCCAAAACGGTGTCATCGGACGGGCGCTGGCCGACGTCGGCCGCCTGCGGGAGCGCAACCGCCAGCGGCGGATGCAGCGCTCGCTCATGGTGCTCGGCCCCCTGGCCGTGTGGCTGTGGTACCGCCAGCTGAGCGGTGACCCCGTCACCCTGGGCTGGCCCTCGTTGTCGCCGGGGTGGGCGGCCCTGCTGCCCCAGCTGCTGATCGTCGCCATGCTCGGCACCGTCCTCCTCCTTCCCCTCCTCGCCGCCGGGAAGTCGCCCCACGTGCGCTTCCGGCCCAGCGAGATCGAGACCTCCTTCGCCGATGTGGTCGGGATGGGCGTCGTCCTCGAGGAGGTCGTCCGCACCCTCAACCTCTTCCTCGGGTTCAAGACCTTCCGGGACAGCATGGGCGGCAACCCCCGCCGGGGCGTCCTCTTCGAGGGCCCGCCGGGGACGGGCAAGACCTACATGGCCAAGGCCCTGGCCAAGGAGGCCGGGGTGCCCTTCCTGTTCGTCTCCTCCTCGGCCTTCCAGTCCATGTACTACGGCCAGACCAACCGCAAGATCCGGGCGTTCTTCAAGGAGCTGCGCAAGGCGGCCCGGGCCGAGGGTGGGGCGGTGGGCTTCATCGAGGAGATCGACGCCATCGCCGGCGCCCGCTCGGGCATGCGCTTCTCGCCCGACGACCCGGCGCGGGCCGGCGAGGTCAACGCCTCGGTGGCCCGGGAGGGCGTCGCCGGCGTGGTCAACGAGCTGCTCATCCAGCTGCAGTCCTTCGACCAGCCCACCCGCGCCCAGCGCCTGGGCGGCTTCTTCGTCGACCGGGTCAACGCCTGGCTGCCCGACCACCGCCAGCTGAGCAAGCCCCGCGCCCTGCCGGCCAACGTGCTGGTCATCGGGGCCACCAACCGGGCCGACAACCGCGACCCGGCGCTGCTGCGCCCCGGCCGGTTCGACCGGGCCATCTACTTCGGGCTGCCCAACCGCTCCGGCCGGCGCGAGATCATCGACTACTACCTGGACCGCAAGGCCCACGTGTCCGAGCTCGACGCCCTCGACCGCCGCGACGCCCTGGCCGCCATGACCGCCGGCTACTCGCCGGTCATGATCGAGCACCTCTTCGACGAGGCCCTGGTGTGGGCCCTGCGGGACGGGCGGACCGCCATGACCTGGGGTGACGTGACCCAGGCCAAGATGACCGAGGAGATCGGCCTCAAGCAGCCGGTCGAGTACACCGACGACGAGCTGCGCCGCATCGCCCTGCACGAGTCGGGCCACGCCGTCGTCGCCCACCTGCTGGCCCCCGACCGCAAGCTCGAGGTGCTGTCCGTCATCAAGCGCAAGGACGCCCTCGGGCTCCTGGCCCACTCCGACTCCGAGGAGCGCTTCACCAAGACCTCGACCGAGCTGCGGGCCCTCATCGAGGTGTCGCTCGGCGGTCTGGTGGCCGAGGAGATCCGCTTCGGGCAGGCCTCGACCGGCCCGGCCAGCGACCTGGCCTACGCCACCACCCTCGCCGCCCAGATGGTCGGCTCCTTCGGGATGACCGGCAGCCTCACGTCCTACGAGGCCGTCGAGTCCGGCCCCATGGCCACCGGGGTGGTCGGCAAGGTGCTGGCCAACGAGCGGGCGGCCAAGGCGGTCGAGGCCCTCCTGCAGGCGGCCAAGGAGCGGGTCCGCCTCCTCCTGGAGGACAACCCCCACCTCCTCGACGCCCTGTCCGACGCCCTCCTGGAGCGCAGCGAGCTCGTCGGTCAGGAGATCACCGACACCCTGGCGGCGGCCAAGAAGACGGCAGTGGCCCCCCGCCTCCGCCCGGCCGGTCGGGACCTCCGCCCCGTCTAGCCGGTGTGCTAGCCGGACAGGCGCTCCCGGACGGCGCGCCTGTCGAGCTTGCCGGCCTCGGAGCGGGGCAGGGAGTCGACGAACACGACCGCTTTGGGGCACTTGAAGGCGGCGATGCGGGCCCGGCAGAAGGCGATGAGCTCGTCGGCGTCCGCGCCGGCCGCCGTGGCTTCCACCGCCGCCACCACCCGCTCGCCGAGGTCGTCGTCGGGCAGGCCGACGACGGCGGCGTCGGCCACGCCGGGGTGTTCCAGGAGGACGTTCTCGACCTCCCGGGGGGAGATGTTCACCCCGCCGGAGATGACCAGGTCGCTGTCCCGGTCGGTCACGTAGAGCCATCCCTCGGTGTCGAGGTGGCCGACGTCGCCCAGGGTGAAGCGCCCTCCCGAGTAGGCCGCGGCGGTGGCCTCGGGCTGGTTGAGGTAGCGGAACCGGCCGGTGGCGGGAGCCTCGAAGTAGATGCGCCCGTCGGCACCGGGGGGCACCCGAGCGCCGTCGGGGTCGAGGACGAACACCTCCCCGCCCCGCCAGTGGCGCCCCACCGAGCCGGGGCGGGCCAGCCAGCCGGCCGAGTCGATCATGGTCCGTCCGCCTTCGGTGCCGCTGTAGTACTCGACCAGGATCGGCCCCCACCAGTCGATCATGGCCCGCTTGACCGCCACCGGGCAGGGGGCGGCGGCGTGGAAGGCGAGGCGGTGGGCGGGGAAGGCCCGGGCCCGCTGCCCGTCGGGCATCCCGAGGAGGCGGACGAACATCGTGGGCACCCACTGGCTCACGGTGATGGCCTCCGAGGCCAGCAGGTCCAGGGCCGCCGCCGGGTCGAAGCGGGTCATGACCACGGCGGTGGCGCCCACACGCTGGCAGGCGGTGGCGAAGGCCAGGGGAGCGGAGTGGTGGAGCGGGCCGGGAGACAGGTAGCGGTCCCCGGCTCCCACCCCGAAGCCCTCGGCCAGCTCCAGGCCCTGGGTCGGGCCCTGGCCGGGCCGCAGGTCGGGCAGATCCCGCAGCACCCCCTTGGGCCGCCCCGACGTCCCCGACGAGTAGAGCAGCAGCTGACCTTCCCAGGCGTCGTCGGGCCGGTGGTCGGGAAAGCCGGCGGCCACCGGGCCGTCCTCGACGGAGACGTGATCGGCCCGCTCCAGGCCGGCGGTCGCCGCCGCCTCGTCCACCGCCGCCCCGGTCCCGTCGTCGGCGACGGTGGCCACCGAGCCCAGGGTGGCCACGTCGGCCAGGATGACGCCGATCTCCGCCGCCCGCAGGTGGCGGTTCACGGGCACGAAGTACAGCCCGAGGCGCATGGCGGCCCAGTAGGCCTCGAAGGTCCCGATGCCGTTGCCGGCGCAGACGGCCAGGACGTCGCCCCGGCGCAGGCCGGCGGCGCGCAGCCGGTGGGCCAGCCGGTTGGCGGCCCGGTCCAGCTCGGCGTAGGTGACGCGCCGGCGGTCGGTCACCACCGCCTCCCGGTCGGGGAAGCGCCCCGCCATCGTGCCCAGGTCCATGGCCGCGCTTAGAGCGCCGGAACTCCCACCGGGTTGGGCACGGGCACCCCGCCCCGCTCGCTGATGGTCCGGGCCAGTGGCAGGAGGAGGTCGAAGAGGGCCGCCGAGCGCTCCGGGCCCAGGTGCTCCCACGGGGCGCCGGCCAGGCTGTCGGTGGTGTCCTCCACCCCCTGGTGGCGGGCCCGGCCCTCGTCGGTGAGGGCGCCGTCGCCGTCGCGCTGAAGCGCCTGGACGACGCCGTCCGCGACGGTGACCGCATCCACGCGGTCATCCGCGGCGCTGGCCTCGGA
>JBOGFE010000552.1:0-2843 GCA_050741935.1 Acidimicrobiia bacterium
ACCCTGGCCTGCGGGCACGGCGAGCGGGCCATGACCGCCGCCAGCCTCCTGGCCGCCACCGGGCGGGGCGACGTCTCGGTGCTCGTGGGCGGGCCCGACGACTGGGCCACCGCCACCGGCCGGACCCTGCAACGATGAGGAGCCGAACCGCCGCCCCGGCACCCGCCACGGACCCTGGCCCCGCCCGCCCGGGCGTCACGCTCGGGCTGCGAGCCAACCTCGCCCAGTTCTCCCTCCTGGTCGGGGTCAACGCCCTCGTCGGCGGCATGATCGGCCAGGAACGCACCGTCCTGCCCCTCCTCGCCAAAGAGGAGTTCGGCCTCACCGCCTACACCGCCACCTTCACGTTCATCCTCGCCTTCGGGGCGGTGAAGGCCGCCACCAACTTCTTCGCCGGCACCCTCTCCGACCGGGTCGGCCGCAAGCCCGTCCTGGTGACCGGGTGGCTGATCGGGCTTCCGGTACCGCTGCTCATCATGTGGGCGCCGTCGTGGGGCTGGATCGTCTTCGCCAACGTCCTCCTCGGCGTCAACCAGGGGCTCACCTGGTCGACCACGGTGATCATGAAGATCGACCTAGCCGGCCCGGCCCGGCGGGGCCTGGCCATGGGCCTGAACGAAGCCGCCGGCTACGGCGCCGTGGCCGCCACCGCCCTCGCCACCGGCTTCATCGCCGCCCACGCCGGACTGCGGCCCGAGCCGTTCTTCCTCGGCCTCGCCTACGCCGGCCTCGGACTGGGCCTGTCCGTGTTCTTCGTGCGCGAGACGCATGGCCACGCCCGCCACGAGGCGGCCCACCACGTCGCCGCCCACGCCGACGTCCACGCAGGTCTCTCCACCAAGGAGGTCTTCGTCCTCACCAGCTTCAAGGAGAAGGCCCTCTCCGCCGCCAGCCAGGCCGGCATGGTCAACAACCTCAACGACGGCCTCGCCTGGGGCCTGTTCCCCCTCTTCTTCGCCCGCGGGGGCCTCTCCGTGGGCCGCATCGGCGTCCTCGCCGCCATCTACCCCGCCGTGTGGGGCCTAGGGCAACTCGTCACCGGCGCCCTCTCCGACCGCCTCGGGCGCAAATGGCTCATCGCCGGCGGCATGTGGACCCAGGCCGCCGCCATCGGCCTCATCGCCGCCACCACCGGCTTCGGCCCCTGGGCCCTCGGCGCCGTCCTCCTCGGCGCCGGCACCGCCATGGTCTACCCCACCCTCCTCGCCACCATCGGCGACGTCGCCCACCCCACCTGGCGGGCGTCCTCCGTCGGCGTCTACCGCCTCTGGCGCGACGGCGGCTTCGCCGTCGGCGCCCTCCTCGCCGGCATCGTCGCCGACCTCCTCGGCCTCGCCGCCGCCATCTGGACCGTCGCCGCCCTCACCGCCGCCTCCGGCGTCGTCGTCGCCGTCCGCATGTACGAAACCCACGACGCCGCCCGACGCCGACCGGCGCTCAACCAGCCATAGGTGCCCGGCCGGAGGGACCGGAGGAGCTCATCGTCGATCTGTACGACATCCCGTTGCGCACCCTGCACGGCCAGCCCGCGACGCTCGCCGAACACAAGGGCAGGGCGCTGCTGATCGTCAACGTGGCGTCCCAGTGCAAGCTCGCAACCCAGTATGAAGGGATCCAGAGCCTGCACGAAAACTTCGCGCCGAGAGGCTTCAGCGTGCTGGGCTTCCCCTGCAACCAGTTCCTCGACAAGGAACCGGGGACACCCGAGGAGATCAGCGCCTTCGTGACCTCGCAGTACGGGGTCACCTTCCCGCTCTACGCCAAGCTCAACGTCAACGACCCGGACCGCCATCCGCTCTTCGAACGCCTCGTCACGCTGAACGACAGCGACGGGACCGCCGGGAACGTCGAATGGAACTTCGAGAAGTTCTTCGTGGCACCGAACGGCGCACCAGTCGCCAGGTTCCGTTCCATGATCCCGCCGGACGATCCGAGCCTTCTCGCCGCTCTCGAGGATCATCTCCCCCGCTGACCCACGAGGCGCTCAAGACTGCCCGGGAAAACTTCGGCTGGCCACCCGCCGTGGCGTCTATTTACCGGTTCCGCATTCAGACTTGTGGTGCCACGAGGGTCGCCGCGTCGACGAAATGCGACGGGTTGGATGTGACGCCCAAGCGACAGTCACACGCCGGGTCTGCAGAGAGAACTCGGTCGCCGTTGACACCAGAGTCCGCACCATCTTGAGGTCGTACGGTTCGTGCATTCTGGCGTTGCGGCCCCTCTGAAAACCGCCTGCCGCGAATCGACCTTTCGTGGGGACATCATGGTGTTCGGGATCTTCGCCGACTCCCTTTCGGAGTACCCGAGCGAACGAATCCCCCGCTGCTCGCCAGGAGCCGGATACTCAATCAAGCCCGAGCAGATTTCTGAGCGTGTCGTTGAGGCAGGGGTTGGCAGGCCCACATCGAGCACGCTCGAACAAGGCTTCCGCACCAGCAGGCGATGGTCTCAGGGGGGCTGATCATCTGACTCCGAGTCAGAAGGTTCAGCCGGCCGCCAGCCACCTACTCACGGAAGATCCGAGGCCGATCTGAGCCCGCATCGAGTGGCGCCTCCTTGTCACCCGCTTGTCACCGGGAGCGACAACATGCGGTGCTACCCAGTAGCATCCATGAGCGCGAAAGTGCTGGTCAGCGACTATGGAGTGGTAGGCGGCAACATCCAATACCACAGTACGCGGTTACTACGGATCAGAAGGTTGGGGGTTCGAGTCCCTCCGAGCGCGCAGAGTCAGTGCAGGTCATCTCTGAAGGAGCGCCTTCTGTCAAGGCCAGTCTTCGCGTAGCGAAGTCCTTTCTTGTTGTTGTCGTTGTTGTTCGGGGTGTTTTTGGGGCGCGTTGAAT
>JBOGFE010000553.1:0-2576 GCA_050741935.1 Acidimicrobiia bacterium
TGACCCCGGTGGAGGAGCCGGCGCTCGTCGCCCGTGCGCCGGACCCAGGTGCCTTCGCCGGTCAGCTCCCAGGCCTGGGTGGTGTCGGCCAGGTTGACGTCGAGGATCTCCTGGAGCCGGGCCGTGAGCGCCGGCTCCTCGATCGGGGTCATCACCTCGACCCGGCGGTCGAGATTCCGGGGCATCATGTCGGCCGAGCCGAACATGTAGCGGATCGGGGCGTCGCGCCCCGTCCCGAAGGCGAAGATGCGGGAGTGCTCCAGGTAGCGGCCCAGGATGGAAAGGACCCGGATGTTCTCGGACAGCCCCGGGGTCTGGGGGCGCAGCCGGCAGATCCCCCGCACGACGAGGTCGATCTGACAGCCCTGGGAGGATGCGGCGTAGAGGGCCTCGATGACCGCCTCGTCGACCAGGCTGTTCATCTTCATCACGATGCGCCCCCCGCCCTCCTCGGCGGCGGCCTCCTCGATGCAGGCGATGATGCGCTCCCGCAGCCCATGGGGGGCGACGGCGATCTTGCGGTAGTTCCCCCGGCGGGAGTACCCGGTGAGGAAGTTGAACAGGTCGCCGAGATCGGCGCCGAGGTCGGGGTCGGCCGACAGCACGCCCACGTCCTCGTAGAGGCGGGCCGTGGTGGTGTTGTAGTTGCCGGTCCCGATGTGGCAGTAGCGCCGGATGCCCTCGGGTTCGGACCGCACCACCAGCGCGGTCTTCGAGTGGGTCTTGAGCCCGACCAGGCCGTAGACGACGTGGACTCCCGCCTCCTCCATCTTCCGGGCCCAGGCGATGTTGGCCTCTTCGTCGAAGCGGGCCGTCAGCTCGATCAGCACCGCCACCTGCTTGCCGTGCTCCGCCGCCCGGATGAGGGCTTTGACGATGGGGCTGTCGCCCGAGGTCCGGTACAGGGTCTGCTTGATGGCCAGCACGTCGGGGTCGACCGACGCCTGACGGATGAAGGCCTGGACCGTGTCGGCGAACGAGTCGTAGGGATGTTGGACCAGCTCGCCCCCCTCCCGCAGGACGGCGAAGATGTCCCGTCCGTCCTCCACCCCCACCAGCCGGGGCGGCGTCACGGGGCTCCAGGACGGGTCCTTGAGCTCGGGTCGGTCGAGCCTGTGCATCGCCCAGAGGCTGTCCAGGTCGAGGGGCCCGTCGACCACGTAGACCTGATCGGGACCGAGGTCCAGCTCGCGCCTGAGCAGCTCCCGGACCTCGACGGTCATGGCGGCGTCGATCTCGAGGCGCACGGCGTGGCCGAAGCGCCGGCGGCGCAGCTCCATCTCAACGGCCGAGATGAGGTCGTCGGCCTCCCCCTCCGTCACCATGAGGTCGGCGTTGCGGGTCACCCGGAACGGAGCCGCCGAGATGATCTCCATGCCCGGGAACAGCGCCGGCAGGTGGGCGGCGATCACCTGCTCCAGGGGCACGTAACGGCCGGCGGTGGTGACGATGAACCGGGGCAGGAGGGGGGGCACCTTCACCCGGGCGAAGCGGGTCACATCCCGTTCCGGGTCCCGGACCTGGACG
Organism: Acidimicrobiia bacterium; assembly: GCA_050741935.1. Classification (GTDB taxonomy): domain Bacteria; phylum Actinomycetota; class Acidimicrobiia; order IMCC26256; family BP-133; genus CAWBJP01. The sequence goes on from JBOGFE010000553.1 coordinate 1,528, forward strand.
GCCAGGCTGAGGGAGAGGTTGGAGATGTAGGGGAAGGGGTGGCCCGGGTCGACGGAGAGCGGGGTGAGGACAGGGAAGATCTGATCGTCGAAGTACTCCGACAGCGCCTTGCGGCCAGGCTCGTCCAGCCGGTCCCAGTCCACCAGCTCGATCCCGTTGTCGGCCAGCGCCGGGCACAGCTCGTTGCGGAACACGGCCGTCTGGCGGGCCACCAGGTGCACGGCCCGCTCCCGGATGGAGACCAGCTCGTCCGCCGGCGTGAGCCCCTCGGTGGCCGCCGCCCCCAGTCCGGCCGCCGCCCGGTCGGTGAGGCCGGCCACCCGGATCATGAAGAACTCGTCGAGGTTGCGGGAGAAGATGGCGGCGAACTTGACCCGTTCCAACGGCGGGACCTCGGGGTCCTCGGCCAGGGCCAGCACCCGGGCGTTGAAGTCGAGCCAGGACAGCTCCCGGTCCAGGTAGCGGGCGGGAGGCGCCTCGCCGGCCTCCGGGCCCGCGGCAGGCTCGTCCTCGGCCACGAGCTCTTCTCCGGGAAGGGTGACGGACATCTCCACCAGGCTACCCCCGTGCTCGGCGCTCACCCCCGGCTTCCGACCCGCTCGGCGGCCATCAGGGCGGCGCCGATGGCCCCGCCCCGGTCCCCCAGTTCGCCGGGCACGATCCGCAGGGCGGGGTTCTTCGGGAACAGCTCCGTCTTCACCGCCTGCTCCACCCGGGACACGAAGGCGGGGCCGAGGCGGTCGGCCAGACCCCCGCCGATGACCACCAATGGCAGGTCGAGCAGGGCCACGGCCGAGGCGATGGCCGCCCCCAGAGCGGACACGGCGTCGTCGATGAGCTCCACGGCGATGGGGTCGCCGGCAGCCAGGGCCCGTACGAAGACGCCCGAGGTCATCCGCCGGGCCGGGGCAAGCTCCACCAGCACCGTGTCACGGCCCTTGGCCTCCAGCTCCCGGGCCCGCCGCTCCATGACCGCCCGGCCGGCGTAGGCCTCGAGGTGACCACGACCGCCACAGCCGCAGGTTCGCCCGCCGCGGCGGACGATGGTG
>JBOGFE010000554.1:0-24997 GCA_050741935.1 Acidimicrobiia bacterium
CCCCCGTCCCCGGGCGCCTGTCGGCCGGTGAGCGCCGGCGCGTGTCCGCCGGGGTGGCGGTCACGAAGCGGCGCATGAGGCGCAGCGCCTCGGCCCGGGCGTCGGCCTCCAGGCGGAGCACCGAGGCCGCCGCCTCGTGGTCGAAGCGCTCGATGAGGTTGCCGACGACCACGACGGCATCGCCGATCTGGCCCGCCCCGTGGCCGCACACCTTCGCCTCGCCGACGGTGATCTCGCCGTCGTCGTCGAGCTCGGCGGGGACGCCGGCGGCCCGGAAGGCGGCCACCGCGGGCAGGAGCAGCTTGCGCAGGGCGGCATCCCGGGCCGGGGGCACGGAGGCGGCGGGCACGGTGACCTGGAAGAACTGCTGATCGGCGTCGAGGTAGACGACCCCGCCCCCCACCATCCGCCGGAAGACGGGAAGCCCGGCGTCGGCACAGGCGGCGAGGTCGGCCTCCTCCCGCCGGCGGTGGTAGCCGAGGCAGACGTAGGGCCGTGACGGCCGCATGAACGACAAGGTCGGCGGGGCCCCCTCGGAGACGCCGTGGGCGATGGCGTGCCACAGCGTCTGGGACCGCAGGGGCGACACCCGCCCGAAGTTCAGGATGCGAAGGCTAGGAAGCGCTGTCACCATGGCTCTTCGCCTGGCGGCTCATCGCGACGTCGGCGGGGGCCCCTGCCCCACCTCCTGCGCCACTCACGTGGCGCCCCCCATGGCCTCGTCCACCAGCTCGATGATGTCGGGGACGCGGAGGTGGTCGTTGCCGGTCGACTTGGCCCCGTCCTCGAAGCGGGACACCTCGTAGGGACAGCACACCGCCAGCGCGCTCACGCCGGTCTCGGCCGCTTCCCGCACCCGGCGCTCGGAGAGCCGCTCGGAGGTGTGGTTGGCGGTGAAGCCGTCGAGCCACATCCCGCCGCCGCCCCCACCGCAGCAGTAGCCGTTCTCCCGGCTGCGTTGCATCTCCACCAGGCGGACGCCGGGGATGGCGCTGAGCACCTTGCGGGGGGCGTCGTACTCCCCGCCGTGGCGCCCGAGGTAACAGGGGTCGTGGAAGGTGAGGTCGAGGTCGAGGGGGTTCCGCCACTCGATCTGGTCGACGAGGGGCGCCAGCAGCTGGGTGTAGTGGAGGACGTCGTAGGTGTGCCCGTACGTCGGGTAGACCTTGGTCAAGGCGTTGTAGGCGTGGGGGTCGGGCGTGACCAGCCGGGAGAACTGGTACCTGGCCAGCGTCGCCACCATGTCCTCCATGAGGGCTTCGAAGAGGCCCTTCTCCCCGGCCAGGCGCTGGGAGTCGCCCACCGTCTTCTCGTCCGGGCCGAGGATGGCCCAGTCGATGCCGAGGGCGGAAGCCACCCGGGCGAAGGCCTGGGCCGCCTGCTGGCCCCGGGGGTGGTAGCTCCAGTAGTCCTCCACCAGGAAGAGCACGTCCACCGGCCCGGGATCGGAGGCGGACAGGACCCGCACCGGCACCCCGGCCCCCTTGGTCCAGGCGTGGCGGCGCCGGGCGTTCTCCCCCAGGCAGTTGCCGTAGCGGAACGTCTTCTCGAAGACGTCCTGGAGCTCACCGGGGACATCGCCGTCGCCCACGGCCTGCTCCCGGACAGCCGGCATGATCTGGATCATGTCGACCTCCTTGGGGCAGACCCGCAGGCAGTTCATGCAGGTGGTGCACAGCCACAGGTCCGGGTCGTGGGCCAGGTCGACCCCGGTCTGGACCTTGCGGTGGATCTTCCGGGGGCCGTACTCGCCGACCACGTCGACGGGGCAGACGGGCACGCACTTGCCGCAGCCGTAGCACCACTCGAGGGACTCGCCCCCCGGGAGGGCGGCGATCTTCTCGAAGCCGGCGGTGTCGTAGTCCCAGATGACCCGCTGCTCGAACATCCGGTTCCACATCCCGGGGAGCTCCCACTCCCGTCCCGAGATGGTGGAGGTGACGACGGCCATCTCCTTCTCGATGGGCGCCGGGTACTGCTTCTGGCCTCCGACGGGCATCCTCAGACCTCCAGGCGCCAGACGCCCAGCAGGCGCCGGACGAGATCGGGCAACTCGGGGACGATGCGGTTGAACTCCTGGGTCATCCGCAGGCGCAGCACCGTGTACATGTAGACGGCGTAGACGCAGGCCAGGAAGACGTCGATGCCGAACAGGCCGGCGCCCATGGACGTGAAGCCCACGGCCTTGCCGGTCTCGTTGACGAAGGCCACGGCCTCGCCCACCCGGACGTAGCCCTCACCCCGGCTCGGAGCGGAGAAGTCGAACTCGTCCACGGTGACGAGGCGCAGCGCGCCGGTCTCGGTGCGGGGGTCCCACATCCACCGCGTCCACAGCCAGTAGCGGTCGGGGTCGGAGAAGTGCAACAGCTCGGCGGGCAGGTCGAAGCCCTGGTCGGGGAACTCGGGGCTCACCAATCCGTCGAAGGCGTCGAAGCGCTCGGACACGAGCCCGGGGCCGTGGAGCAGGTCGTCGATGGCCCCGCCCAGGCGCTCGGCGCCGATGGTGTCGAGGATGGCGTCGGCCCGCCGGCGGGTGGAGAAGATGTTGCGCAGCACCCGGCGCAGGTCGTCCCGGTCGAGCGACCGGGGCCGGCCGGCGGGATGCAACATCGAGGCGAAGGCGGCGGCCTTGTCCTCCAACAGGCCGGCGATCATCGAGAGGTCCTGGTCGGAGACCTGCGCCAGCGTCTCCCGCATGAACTCCGAGGCTGAGTCGGTGTCGACGACCTGGCCGCCCATCTGCCGGTTAGCTCCCGACGGCCACGGGCTTGCGGCGCAGGAAGGCCACCGCCTTCATGGCCGCCGCCCCGCCGGTGGAGGCGGTGTCCTCCAGGTCGGCGGGTCCGAGGGCGGAGCCGACGGCGAAGATCCCCCGCCGGTTGGTCGATACCGTGTCGGTGGGCGGATTGGCGACGTCGATGAACCCGTACTTGTTCTGCTCGATGCCGAGGATCCGGGCCATGGCCCGAGTTCCTTGGGACGGCTCCATCCCCACCGACAGGATCACCATGTCCATGGCCACCTCCATCGGCCGGCCCATGGTGGTGTCCTCGCCCCGCACCAGCAGGCGGTCGCCCTTCTTGAGGACCTCGGTGATGATGCCCTTGATGTACTGGACGTGGTACTGCTCCTGGGCCGGCCAGTAGATCTGGTTCTCCCAGTACCCATACATCCGCATATCGATGTAGAAGATGAAGACCTTGCAGTCGGGCAGCTGCTGGCGGACCTCGATGGCCTCCTTGGAGGCGACCCCGCAGCACACCTTGGAGCAGTACTCGTTGCCGATGTGGCGGTCCCGGCTCCCCACGCACTGGACGAAGCAGATCCGCTCGGGCGGCAACCCGGTGCTGGGCCGGACCACGTTGTGGTCCTTGAGCATGGCTTCGAGGTCCTGGAGGGCGAGGACGTCGGGGTGCTCGTAGTAGCCGTACATCTGGGTTTCCCGGCCCGGGTCGAAGTGCTCGAAGCCGGTGGCCACGATGACGGACCCGGCCTCGACCGTCCGCTCCCCGTCGGCTCCGGTCACGGTGAGGCGGAGATCGGGAGCCTCGCCGTCGCAGGCCGTCACCTCGGACGAGAGGAGGACCTCGACGTCGGGGCTCGACGTCACCGGTTCGATGAGAGCCCCCATCGCCTCCTCGGCCGACTGGAAGTGGGGCGTCAGGGCGGCGTAGTTCTCCCGGATGGGGGTCCCGCCGAGGAAACCCTCCTTCTCGACGAGCACCACCTTCCCTCCCAGATCGGCCACCCCTCGGGCCGCCTCCAGCCCTGCGGGCCCGCCACCAATGACAACGACCGTGTCGCTCGGCATGTCTCCCCCCGGTGTTTCGGCTGTCCCGGCGCGCCGGCGGCCGGCCGCCCTGCGTGCGGGTGCGCTGCTACCCCACGTCGTCCCAGGTGAGGTACTCGATCTCGTTGTTCTCCAGGCGCTTGATCTCGGCTTCGAACTCGGCCCAGGCCGCCCGCCAGTCGATGCCCATCTTCTCCAGCAGCGGCCGGTAGTCGGCCGAGTGCCAGTGGAGCTGGCAGACCTTGTAGGGGTGGGCCCCCATGGCCAGGGCGGCGAACTGGGCCTCGGACATGACCGGTACGCCCACGTTGCGGCCGTGGGCCTGGGCGGCGAACTGGCTCTTGTCCAGCGTGGTGACGCAACCCGTGTCGTGGGTCAGCACGACGTCGGGATTGGCCTCCTCCTTCATCACCTCGATCTTGCGCTGGGTGGCGAAGGACCGGGTGAAGTCCCGCTGCACGAGGATGTGGCGGAACCCGAACCCACAGCAGTCGAACCAGGTCGAGTAGGTCCTCACCTCGGCGCCCAGGGCTTCGGCCACCCCGGTGACGATGGCCGTGCGCTGGCCGCCGTAGACGTCGGGGTCGTAGATGGCGTCGCCCTCCACCAGCTTGTAGTAGTGGCAGGCGGGGTGGACGGTGGCGGCGATCCCCGAGAAGTCGCGCACCTGGAGGGCGGCGATCTCGTGGCGCATGGCGTAGAACCACTCGGAGTAGTGGACGATCTCCTCGGGCATGACCATGGGCTTGCCCAGCTTGTCCATGATCCCCCGCACCTGGGCCCGCAGCTCGGGGTGCGCCAGCAGCTCCTCCCGCACCTCCTTGTAGTGGCCGTAGGAGGTGCCGCAGTGGATGAGGGGGAAGTAGCCGGTCTCGTAGGCGGCGGCGAAGTTCCGCAGCGCCACCGCGGCCTGGGCGGCGGCGTTGGACGTGGCCGAGGCGTAGTAGTTCCAGGCGGTGCACGACGTCTGGTCTCGGGGGTCGTTGTACTCGTAGCCCAGCTTGCGCATGACCCAGAAGATCGAGGTGGAGTAGCCCGGGATGTGCCCGCACTGGCCGCAGGACTTGTGGTGCCAGAGGTGGGCCTTGGGCACCTTCTTCAGCCGGCCGTAGCGGGTGGGGACCTCGACGATGGGGTCGGGGGCGCGGTGCACGATCCACTCGCCCTCGTCCTCCAGGGCGAAGACCTCCTCCCGGAAGTCGTGGGGAAGCGTTTCCGGGTCGCGCTCGAAGTGTTCCTTCTTCTTCAACAGCGCTTCAACAGGGATGGGCATACCCGCCCTCCTTCTCGGTGGCGCTCGACTCAGACCTCGAGGCCTGCGTCCTCGAGGCGTTCCTCCATCACGTCCAGGAGGATCATGTGCAGTCCCTCGTCGACTTCCTTGATCATGTCGAGGGCTCCCGTGTGGAGCCAGATGAGGTACAGCTCCACCAGGGTCTTCTCGTCGACATCCCAGCCCGTGGTGGTGGTGTGGTGGGTTTCGGGCGGCAGCGCCCGGCGCCACAGGGCGAGGTTGTCGGAGACGTCCTTCACCTCCGGGCCCCAGTCGGGGAAGGCGTCGGGCTGGAGCATGTCGGGGGACACCTGCGTACCCGTCGACATGATCTTGTAGATGATGCGGGAGTAGCCCTCGAGCGCCTCCCGGGCCGAGGCGAGCCCGTTGTTGATGGCCACCTCGCGCATGATCAGGATGATCCCGCCGGGGTTGTTGCCCCGGGGGCAGCGCAAACAGGAGAAGCACTGGGAGCACTCCCAGATGTCCTCCTGCATCTGCTGGAAGATGAGCTCGACGTCCTCCCGGCCGGCGGCCTGGGCGATCCGGCGGGGGCTGAAGTCGTAGAAGCGGGCCGAGGGGCAGACGGCCACGCAGATGCCGCACTCGTAGCAGCCGTAGAGGTAGTCGGGATAGCGCAAGTCCGCCTTGACCAGACGGAACAGGCGCTCCTTCTCCTCGTAGGAGACGTCCTCGTAGCCCGACCCCGCTGGCATCTTGTAGAGGGCGCTGCCCGTGTCCTTCATCAGACTGCCAACGTCCGTCATCAGAACGCCACCACCGCGTCGGCCCGCATGGCCAGGTCGTTGAAGGCGGCGCCCCCGATCATCTCCACACCGTCGATGAGGTCGTCGAGGGCGAGGTCGTTCAGCTCCAGGGAGGGCTGGCAGACCATCAGCCGGACGCCGAGGTCGGTGGCCTGCTTGATGAAGTAGCTGAGCGGCTGGCCCCGGTCGCCCTTGGGCCCGATCTTGTCCACCACGTCCTTCTGCAGCAGGGTCGGGCCGTACATCGTGAAGTAGATGGCGACCTCGGTCTCCATGGCCGCCGCCGAGGCGGCCAGGAAGAAGGGGGTGGCCGACCGGCCGGGATCGTCCACTCCGTGGGTCTGGACGTAGAGGACCTTCCCTTCCAGGTCATCTCGCCACATGGCGCGGCCCCTAACCGGCTCGCCGGAGGAACACGTGGAAGACGTCGCCCTCCCGCTCGATCCCGAGCAGCTCGTTACCCGTCCGGGAGCTCCAGGCCTTCATGTCGGGCTCGACCCCGGGGTCGGTGGCAAGGAGCTCGAGCACCTGCCCGGGCTCGATGCCCTTCATGGCCTGAGCCGTCTTGATGACCGGCATCGGGCACTGCATGCCCTTGCAATCGAGGACCTGGGCCGGCGACTCGATGATGGCCATCCGGACCTCCTTACGTATATGCGCAGATTCTCATATAGATCGCTCGACCGGTCAAGGCGCTCGTGCGCCGGCGACCGGACGACGCTTCCCCGCATGCGAATATACCCACCTGAGTGTCTTCGACCTGCGCTGCGACGATTGCGGGGCCTACCTTCTCGGGCCCGGCGACGACGAGGACCCGACCGGGCCCTACGGCATCCGCTTCCTCTACCATCCCGGCGACTTCCTCATGAAGGACGACTCCGGCCTGCTGTGCCAGAGCTGCTGGAGCCGGGCCCGGGCCTGGCTGGGGGAGGAACGTCCCGAAGGCCGGTGCGCGGTCTGCGAGGAGGCGGTGGAGCACAGCCGCAGCCTGCATCTGCACCGCAGCGGCGATCCGATGGGCTGGCAGCTGTGCCGGGCCCACGCCGTCGAGTTCCTCAACGGGCTGCGGACGGTGGAGCCCAAGTTCGAGGCGGAGACCTTCACCCTGGCCGGGGACTGGCGGGAGCGACAGCGGGGGGAATCGTGACCGACGGCGCGGCCGGCTCCGGGCCGGCACTCCCCGTTCCCCTGGTGGGTGACGGCCTGGCCGTCCCCTGCGTGGACGGTCAGGAACGGCCGTATCTCAACCTGGACTCCGCCGCCTCCACCAACGCCCTGCCGGCGGTGGCGGGCCGGGTCGAGTCCTTCCTCCCCTGGTACTCGAGCGTGCACCGGGGGGCGGGCTACAAGTCCCGTCACGCCACCACCGCCTACGAGGTGGCCCGGGCGGCCGCTCTCGCCTTCGCCGGACGGGGCGTCGAGGACGACGACGTGGCCATCATCGGCCGCAACACCACCGAGGCCATCAACCAGCTCGCCTACCGCCTGCGCCTCGACCCCGACGACCACGTGGTCACCACGGTGGCCGAGCACCACGCCAACATGCTGCCCTGGGGGCGGCTGTGCCGGCGGCGGTTCGTGGAGTGCACCCCGGAGGGCACCTTCTCCGTCGACGACGTCGTCGCCGCCCTGGACGGCGGGCCCCGGCCCCGGCTGCTGGCCATCACCGGGGCCTCGAACGTGACCGGCTGGCTGCCACCGTTGGACGAGATCACCGAGCGGGCCCACGAGCGGGGCGTCCCCGTCCTCGTCGATGCGGCCCAGCTCGCCCCCCACCGTCCCCTGCCCGCCGCCGCCGACTACCTGGCCTGGAGCGGCCACAAGATGTACGCCCCCTTCGGAGGCGGCGTGCTGGTCGGGCCCCGGAGCACCTTCACCGAAGGTGACCCGTTCCTGGCCGGGGGTGGCGCCGTCGACCTCGTCGACCTCGACGAGGTGACGTGGACGGACCCGCCCGAGCGCGAGGAGGCGGGTTCCCCCAACGTGATCGGTGCCGTCGCCCTGGGAGCGGCCATCGCCGAGTTCGGCCGCCTCGGCTGGGACGGCATCACGGCCCACGACGACGAGCTCGCCCTGCACCTGCGGACGCGCCTCGGCGCCGTCCCGGGACTGCGCCTGCTCGGACCCGCCCTTCCCGAGCCCACGCTGCCGCTGGCCACCTTCAACGTGACCGGCGTCCATCACGCCCTGGTGGCCGCCCGGCTCAGTGCCGAGTTCGGCATCGGGGTCCGCCACGGCTGCTTCTGCGCCCATCCCTACCTGCTGCGCCTGCTCGCCCTGTCACCCACCCAGGTCGAGAGCTACCGCCAGGCGGTGCTGCGCCACGACCGCCGGGACATGCCCGGGGCCGTCCGGGCCAGCGCCGGGCTCTCCACCTCGGTGGCCGACATCGACCGCCTGGTGGACGCCGTGGCCGAGATCGCCGCCGGCGCGCCGGCGCCGGTTCCCTACGTCCAGGACCCCCACACCGGGGACTACTGGCCCGAGGGCGCCGCCGTCCCGGGCTGGACCGCGGACGACCGGGCGCTGGGCGCCTCCTGCGCCCGGGGCTGAAGGTCCCCGGCTAGGTGCTAGGGGCGCCGGCCGAGACGGTCGATCCGGCGCAGCACCGGGGTGGCGGTGATCACCGTGCTGAAGGAGACGAGCTCGGCGGCGATGTTGAGCACCACCAGCCCGGCGACGGTGGCCGTGCGGGCCCCGGGTCCGAGCTGCAGGAGGGCTCCCACCCCGAGCGCCGCACCCAGAACGTTGGCGCCGGCGTCCCCCAGCATGAGCCGTTCGCCGAGGTCTTCGGGGAGCAGGCCGATGCCGGCTCCGACCACGGGGGCCAGGGCTACCCCCACGGGCCCGGTGCCGGCGACCACGGCCAGGGGCACCCAGGCGACGACGGCGGCCTTCAGGGTCCGGCCCGGGGCGGTGTCGAAGCCGTTGGCCAGGTTGGCGGCCAGCGCCACCAGGGCGCCGTCGACCGCCAGCCGGCCCAGGCTGGTGCCGGAACCGGTGGCCGAGGCCAGCAGCAGGGCCAGCGCTCCGCCCCCCAGGAGCTTGACCCCGCCGGCGGAGAGCCGGCCGGCGGACAGGGCCCGGAGGTGACCGCGCCAGCCCCGCTCCCCCTCGCCCCCGGTCACGTCGTCGAGGAAACCGAGGGCGGCGAACCCCAGAGCCGCTACGAGGACGGCCACGCGGGCGGCGCCCGGGGCGGCGTCGGAGCCGATCCCGGCCGCGCCGGCCAGCGTGCGCCCGCCCTCGACGATGAGGACGGCCAGGGCGATCAGGATGCCCACGCCGGTGGGCAGGGTGCGCCCCCGGAAGTTCTGACGCTCGAGGGCCGGGGCGGCGAAGAGCCCGCCGGTCGCCACCCACATCAGCCGGACGGCCAGCAGGCCGGTGGCCAGGCCGAGCAGGACGCTCATCGCCGGGCCCCCCTCATGCCCAGCGGGCGGAGAGGTAGATGAGGACGGGATTCAGCACACCGAGCATCATGCCGGGAACGGCGATCCCGGAGTCGTTGAGGGCGAAGCCGAGGATCCCGGCGACGAGCAGGCCGGTCAGCGTGGCCCGCAGCTGGGGCAGCCGGCGCCCGATGGCGGCCAGGGCCGAGGGCGAGCGGTACACGAGGTAGGCCACGAATGCGAGGGCGGCCGGAACCATCGGGGTCCAGGGCGAGCGGGTGAGAACAGACAGGTTGGCGTCGGCCTTGCGCTCCACCACCTGGGTGAAGGCACCCCAGCCATCGGCGTCGACCTGCTCCACCAGCCGCCCCAGGTGACTGCGCTCGTCCGAGGGGCGGGCCAGGTCGAAGAGGGCGAAGGCGCTGAGGGCGAGGACCGTGCCCAGCACACCCGCCGCCACGGTGCGCGCCCCCAGCCGGGTTCCGAGGAACATCCCCGCCACCAGCACGAAGGCGGGCCCGGCGGCGAGGACGCCGCCGACGTCGGCCCCGAAGGCGGGCAGCCCGTCGACGACCAGGACGCCGGCCAGCAGCACCAGGATGAAGACGGTCCTCCGGCGTCCCCTCAGCCGGTTGAACCCGAAGGCCCCCACCAGCAGGGTGGCGGTCACGAGCTGGGCGAAGGTGACGTTGTTGATGCCCGAGAACCGCCCGGCGACGATGGGCGAATCGCCGAACACGGTGTTGAGCTGCAGCCTCGATCCGGTCAGGGCGCTCCCGGCGATGACCGCCAGCATGACCGTGAGGGCGATACCCACGGGCAGGACGTCGCCCAGCTCGGCTCCTCCGTCGACCCGGCGCAGCCGCCAGACGCCCAGCGCCAGGACCAGCGCCCCCCCGGCCACGAAGGCGACGTAGGCCACGGTGCCGAGATCGGAGAACCAGAAGAGGCCGGCCAGGTAGGTCAGGGGCAGCGTGAACAGCAACCAGAGGGAACCGAGCTCGATCACCGTCCGCCACCGGCTCGGCGGACGGGCCAGGATCACGATGGCCAGGGCGCCCAGGACCCCCTGGGCGGCCACGAAGCCAAGGACCACGGGGGTCACGAGCCGATCCCGGAAGCGGGCTTCGTCCTCGGTGTCGATCAGGAACCCGCGGCGGTCCCCGGCATCCCCGCCCGGTTCGCCGACGCCCATGGGCCGGCCCTCCATCGACGACGGCCGCTCCACCCCGAGAAGATCCAGGATGGTCGGCGCCACGTCGGCCAGGACCACGAACCCCGAGCGCCGGGTGGACGCCGAGCGCAGCAGGGCGGGGGCCTGACCCGGGACACTGAGCGCGGCCACCGTCAGGCGGGCCTGGTTCTGGGGGGAGGCGGGGCCGACCACCAGCACGGCATCACGCTCGGCATCGACCCGGGAGAGGAGGGCCCCGGTCAGCTCGTCGGTCCAGCGGAGCGCGTCGCGCATCCGCTCCGGGCGCCGGCTGACACCGGGCGGGGCCAGCTCGGCGTCGGCGTCGGCCCGGGCCAGGTCGGACGCCTCCACCAGCACCACCGAGCGGTCCCGCCACACGGCGTCGAAGGCGCCGGCCACCGCCTCGGGATCGAGCCGGTGACCCCAGGGGGCCCGGGGATCCGAGCGGAGCAGCCCGGGATCGACCCGGCCTCCGGCCAGGGTGCCCTCCGGCGACATGAGGGCGGTCACGGCCTGGCGGCCGTAGCGGGTCGGGTCCGGACCGGCGGGGGCCCGGTCGGCGTTGGCCACCACCGCCACCGAGACGCCGCCTCCGGTCAGCGCCGCACCCAGAGCCCCGATCTCGCCTCCGAAGAGGAGCCGGTCGTTCCGTTCGTGGTAGTCGGCCACGGAGAGATTCAGGGCGGCGCCCGCCGCCGGCCGCCCCGTGCGCTGCCGGAACACATCGGCCGCCGTCACCCCCAGGTACTCCTCGGTGGGGGCGAGGGCGACACCGTCGAACTCCCGGGGGGCGCCGGCGCGGGTGCCGGCCGAGACGGCGGCGTAGCCCTCCCCGGGGGTGGTCCGGCGCCGGACGCCGCGCACGGCCAGGTTGGCGATGCCGGCCTCGTCGAGCAGGGCATCGAGACGGGGCGTGTCCCCCTGGCCCAGGTCGCTCCAGGTCACGTGGGGCACCGACAGGATCAGCACCCGGTCGACGGTCGGTGTCTCCCCGGCGCCGGACGCCGGGCCCGGCAGGACCAGCACCCCGACCGCCAGCAGCAGCGCCAACCGCAGCCCCGTCCGGCCCATCAGCGCCCGGTCAGATCGAGGGCGGCGACGGCCACCATCCCGAGGACGCCCAGCACCCCGGAGAGCGCCAGGCTCCGGGCCAGAGAGGCCGGCCGGAGCCGCTCGCCCGTCCGCCGGGACAGGCCCGCTCCCAGCCAGGCCGCCCCCACCAGGTAGGAGCAGCTGTGGGCCGCCCCCATCCCCGCCATCCGGGCCTCGCCCGACAGCGCCAGGCCGGCGAGGGCCATCCCCGCCGCGCCCAGGACGGCCGAGCCGAGGGCGGCCACCGCCGGAGCCCGGCCCTCGCCCAGGGCGTAGTGGGCCCGGACGAAGAGGAGGAAGGCGCCGTAGGGCAGGAGCCCGGCGGCCAGGCCGGCCAGAGCCCAGCCGATGAGGCGCCCCCCTTCGGCGGAGGTCTGCCCGAAGGCGGCCAGCTCCATCACCGGCGGGGCGAGCACCACGCCGGCCACGCTCGCCGGCACCACCAGGGTCGTCATCCGCTCCAGCGTCCAGCGCAGCCGCCGGCCGAACGCCGCCGGCTCACCGGCCTCCCCCGCCAGTTCGGGCAGCACGGCGGTGATGAGCGGCAGCGACAGGACGGCAAAGGGCACGAGAAAGAAGGCGAAGGCCACCTGATAGGCCACCACGCCGCCCGTCACCCCCATCCCCACCAGCAGGGCGGCTCCGAGGAGGACCCCGGTTCCGGCGTGCTGGAGACCGGCCCACCCCGACAGCCGCAGGGCCGCGACGAACACATCGTGGACACCCCGATCCCCGGGCCCGGGATGGTGGCGATCGATCCGGGGCCGGAGCCGGAAACCGGTGCGCCACAGGGCGACGGCGGGGATCCCGACGAAGGCGGCCACCCCGAGCGTGCCCGCCGCCCCGAGCAGCAGCCGCTCGGCCAGGGACAGGTCGAAGGGGTCGGCGCCGGGAGCATGCAGAACCCGGAAGGCGCCCAGGGCGGCGACCGTCACCACCGTGTTGCCGATGGGGGCCACCGCCGTCACCGTGAAGTGGCGCTTGGCGTGGAGGACGGCCGTGGCCAGCGCGCCGTAGGCGTAGAGGAGCACCTGGGGGACGAACAACCGGAGCAGGAAGGTGGCCAGCTCCCGCTGGTCGGCCGCCACCGCCGGGTCCGCCGTCCCCGCGGTCAGGACCCGGGCCAGGGCGGGGGCGGCGAGCACCCCGACGACCGACAGGGGCACCAGGGCGACGAGGGCCCAGCCCAGGAGGACACTCCCCAGGCCCTCGGCCTCGCTCTGGCCCCCGTCCCGCCCGCCCTCGAACAGCCCCACGAAGGCAGGCACGAGCACGGCCGACAGGGCGCCGGCGGCGAGCAGGTCGAAGAGGACGTTGGAGACCTGGTTGGAGGCGGAGAAGGTGTTGCCGAGGTCGGTCGTGCCGAGGACGGCGGCGATGACGACCACCCGGCCGAAACCCAGCACCCGGGAGACGGCGGTGGCCGCCCCCATGAGCGCCGCCGCCCGAGCGACGGGGCTCGTCTCCACCCTCATGCGCCCGGCAGGGCCGGCTCGGGGAGCTGCCGGCTGGCACCGGGACCCTCGCCGTAGTGGCCGGCCCGGCCCCGGCCGAGCTCGTCCAGGGCCAACGCCAGGGCGGCCCGGCCCCGGGGCAGTTCGATGTCGTCGATGGTGGCCACCCGGGTGGCCAGTCCGGAGTCCTCCCGGACGCCGGCCACCACCGTGCCCCGGGACGGCCCCGACTCCACATCGGCGAAGACCTCGCCCAGGGCCACCATCGCCCCGCCGACGGCCAGGGCCCGGACGATGGGCACGGCCACCGTGTCCGTCTTCAGCTTTCCCTGCGGCCCGTCGAGGACCAGCAGGCGCGACCCGGCGACCGGGAACCGTGAAGGGTCGGCGTCGCCGCCCAGGGGGTCGAAGCTGACGAACCCGGCCGCGCCCAGCTCGACGAGCACGTCGCCCGCGTCCGCCGCCGGCTGGGGTCCCATGACCAGGCGCCGGCTGAGGACCTCGATGGCGGCCCGCTGCAGGGCATCGCCCTTCTGGATGGGATCGCCCAGTACCTCACCCAGCTTGAGCTCGGCCTCCAGATCCGGAATGGCCAGCCCCGGCTCCAACCACAGGATGCCCTGGACCTGCGCCCCGCCGGCGGACAGGGTCTCGGCCGACCGGCGCACGGCGCCGTCGTCCAGTCCCCGGACGGCCACCACCGCCACCGCCACACCCTTCAGGCGCTCGCCCACGATCAGGGGGACGGACTGCTCGGTGTAGGCCTCCAGCGCATCGAGCCGGGCCTTCAGGGCCAGGTTCTCGTCCCGGGTCTTCTCGGCCCGATCCCCGACGGTCGAGATGCGGGCTTCGAGGCCGTTCACGATGGCCCGGTCGATGACGGTGGCGCCCATCATCACCCCGAGGGCGAGGGCCAGGAACACCGCAACCAGCGAGACCAGATGAAACCTGAAGTTGATCAACCGCCCACAGTGTCTACCAGAGACAGCCAGGCGTCGCGCATCACCACCCAGGCACCCTGCCAGAAGACGTGGAGCGGTTCGGAGACGACGGTGACGGCCAGCATGGCCAGGAGGGCGGCGGCCACCAGGAGAGCGAGGTCGCGCCGGCGCAGGCGGGACTGGTAGAGGCGGCTGACGCCCTTGGCGTCGACCAGCAGGGGGCCGAGGCGGAGGCGGGTGAGGAACGTCGACGCCATCCCCGCCCGGCCCTTGTCGAGGAACTCGACCATGCTGGCATGGGTGCCCACGGCCACGATGAGGGCGGCGCCGGCCTCGGCCGCCAGCAACATGGCGACGTCTTCGCTGGTGCCCTCGGCCACGAACTCGGCGTAGGGGACACCCCACTCGAGGAGGGTCTCCCGCCCCGGGGCGCGCCCGTCGGGGTGGACGTGGTGGACGAGCTCCGCCCCGCAGGCCAGCGCCGTCTCCGACACCGAGTCGAAGTCGCCCACGATCACGTCGGGAACGAGACCCCGCTCCAGGAGGGCGTCGGCGCCGCCGTCCACCGCCACCAGCACCGGGGACAGCTCCCGGATGTAGGGCCGGAGGTGGTCGAGGTCGGACCGGTAGTCGTGGCCCCGCACCACCACCAGGACGTGGCGGCCCCGGAAGTCGCAGGCCAGCGCGGGGAGCTCGAGGGGGGCGAAGGTGAACTGCGCCTCCTTCTTGATGTACTCCAGCGTGTTGGTGGCGAACGCCTCCAGTTCCACGCCGATGGCCGCCCGGGCCAGCACCAGGCGGGCCTCGAGGTCGGCGGCGTCGGCCAGCTCGCCCCGGGCCAGCAGCTCGTCTCCCCGCCACACCTCGTCGCCCACCAGGCGCAGGTCGTCGCCTTCGAGCACGGCGTCGAGGACCTCGGGACCCACCCCGTCGACGAGGGGGATGCCCGCCTCGAGGATCAGCGAGGGGCCGGAGTTGGGATAGCGGCCGGTGAAGGAGGCCGAGGCGTTCACCACCGCCGACACGCCGGCGGCGATGAGGCCCTCGGCGGCCACCCGGTCGATGTCGGCGTGGTCGATGACGGCCACCTCGCCGGGACGGGCGCGCTTGATGAGGTCCTTGGTGCGCCGGTCCACTCGGGCGGCGCCGGTGACGGTGGTGGTGCGCTGGGGCATGCTCCTACCTTCCCTGGTCAGCGATCGGCCAGGCCGAACTTGGTCTTCAGCAGCTGGTGGAAATCTCGGGGGGCGAAGCTGATGAGGCGGGCCGGGGTCGGTCCCTCCCTGCATTGGACCACATCACCGGCCAAGAGGTTCCCCACTTCCCGTCCGTCGAGCACGAGCCCGACGGGGGCGGGCCCGGCCACCTCGAAGTCGAGGACCTCGTCGGCGCCCAGGACCAGGGGGTGGTCGAAGAGCATATGGGGGGAGACGGGGGTGAGGAGAAGGCAGCGGTGACCAGGGGAGACGATGGGGCCGCGGGCAGAGAAGTTGTAGGCGGTGGAACCGGTGGGTGTGGCCACGATCACCCCGTCAGCTGCGTACGTGGTGAAGAAGTTCCCATTTACGGAGACGGCCAATCGAACAAGATGGCCGCTCGACACCTTTTCCAGGACCGCCTCGTTCAGGGCGAGCCAGTCGCCCCCGGCGGAGCCGTCGGAGGTGACCGTGACCGCCAGCACCATCCGCTCCGACACCAGGTAGTCGCCGGCCAGGACCCGCTCCAGGCCCCACTCCAGGTGCTCGGGGTCGATCTCGGTGAGGAAGCCGAGGTGGCCCATGTTCACGCCCAGGATGGGGACACCGTCGGCGGCGACGAGATCGACGGTCCGGAGCATGGTGCCGTCGCCGCCGAGCGACACGGCGAAGGCGAGGCCGGGGGCGAAGGGACCGGGGGCGGCGAATCGTTCCAGGCCGGTGACGGCGGCGTCGGCCGCCGGCACCCGCACCTGGGCCCCGGCCCGCTCGAGCCACTCCGCCGCCCGTTCGGCCACCGCTTTCGCCCGCCCGTGATGGGGCACGAGCCCGACGACAGGGCTGGTCACGGGACCTGCGCCAGCAGGGACCGGCGGCCGGGGCAGGGGCCCCCGGCCCACACGACCGGTAGTTCGGCGCGGCCCGCGGTCACGACGACCGATGGGGGCGGATGAGCCGCCAGGCGAAGAGCCATTAACACAGCGCGTGTCCTTCGGCCACCGCCGCCTCGAACCGGTCGGGGTCGAACCCGTCCGGGGCCGGGACCTCCCCGGGTCCGAGGGGCCGGAAATGACCGAGGAACTCCACGTTGCCCGACGCTCCCCGCAGGGGCGACGCCATCACCCCCACGATGCCGAGGCCCTCGGCGGCGAGGGCGGTGGCCACCGTGTCCAGCACCCGGCGGTGAACGGCCGGATCGGACACGATTCCCCCCCGCCCCACCTCCTTGCGGCTCGCCTCGAACTGGGGCTTGATGAGGAGGACGGCCTCGGCGGTCGCCGCGGTCAGCACGCCGGCCAGGGCGGGGGCCACCAGCCGCAGCGAGATGAAGGACAGGTCGGCCACGGCCACGTCGACGGGCCCCCCGATGTCCTCGGCCGTGAGGGTCCGGACGTTGGTGCCCTCGAGCACCACCACCCGGGGGTCGGTGCGCAGCGGC
The DNA here is from genome assembly GCA_050741935.1 of Acidimicrobiia bacterium. Taxonomy (GTDB): domain Bacteria; phylum Actinomycetota; class Acidimicrobiia; order IMCC26256; family BP-133; genus CAWBJP01. The sequence continues at coordinate 16,539 of JBOGFE010000554.1, forward strand.
CAGGCCAGCTGGCCGTGGCCGACGTCGACGGCGACGACCTGGGCCGCCCCCCGCTGGAGGAGGCAGTCGGTGAAGCCGCCGGTGGAGCTCCCGGCGTCCAGCGCCCGGCGGCCGCCCACGTCGACACCGAAGCGCTCGAGGGCGGCGTCGAGCTTGTCTCCCCCCCGGGACACGAAGCGGGGTGGGGGCCCGGCCAGGTGGATCGGCTCGCCGGTGTCCACCAGGCGGGACGGCCGGTCGGCCAGGGCGCCCGACACCAGCACCCTCCCGGCGCCGATGGCCTGCTGCGCCCGGGCCCGGCTCTCCACCAGCCCCCGACGCACCAACTCGGTGTCAAGCCGGCGTCGCATGACCGTGCCCGATGTCAGCCTCCGCGTCCGTCCCCCGGTCGGGCGAGGTTACCAGCGGGGCTAGTTTTGGCCGGACATGGTCATCCCCCTGCGAGACGACAACCCGGCCCACTCCCGGCCCGTCGTGACCCTCGGCCTCATCATCGTGTGCGTCGTCGTCTACTTCGCCCTCCAGCCCCAGGACCAGAGGGGGAGCGAGGAGTTCCTCTACGAGTACGCCGCCATCCCCTGCGAGGTGGTTCACGGCGAGGCCCTTTCGGAGCAGCTGGTGGCGGAATGCGAGAGCACCCGGGTCCTGGCCGGGCAGCTCGACGACGAGCCGGTCTTCCCCCGCAAGTCGCCCTACATGGCCATCATCTTCTCGATGTTCTTCCACGGGTCGCTGCTGCACCTGGGGGGCAACATGCTCTTCCTGTGGATCTTCGGCAACAACGTCGAGGACCGCCTGGGGAAGGGGCTCTACTTCATCTTCTACATCGTCGCCGGGCTGGCCGCCGCCGCCGCCCACATCGCCACCGAGCCCAACTCCATCATCCCCGTGGTCGGCGCTTCCGGGGCCATCGCCGGGGTCATGGGCGCCTACCTGGTCTTCTTTCCCCGCGCCCGGATCCTGACCATCGTCCCGCTGTTCATCTTCATCCAGTTCGTCCACCTCCCCGCCTACGTGGTGCTCGGCGCCTGGTTCCTCCTCCAGTTCTTCACCAACGTGGACTCCGGAGTGGCGTTCATGGCCCACATCGGGGGCTTCGTGGCCGGCGCCGGCATCGCCCTGGCCCTGCGGCCCTTCCTGGGCTCTAGGGTGCGCCGCCCCCCGCTCGACCCGGGCTCGGGCGGCGGCTTCCCGAACCCCTACCGCTGAGGCGGCCCTCCGGGCGCGAGCGCCGCCGCCAGCGGGTCGACCAGGTCGGCCAGGCTGTCCGCCACCCACTGGGCGCCGGGGTCGGCGGGCTCGTCGGAGGACACCGTGGCGTCCGAGATGACGAGGGCGAAGGGCCAGCCCAGGGCGGTGGCCAGGGCTCCGTCGGTGGAGGGGCGGTCGCCCACCATCACCCCGTGGTTCCCGTAGCGGTGGCGCACCAGCGCCACGGTCGGCGGCTCCGGCTTGCCCGCCACCTCGGGCGTCCGGCCCGAAGCGGTGGCGACGGCCGCCACCAGCGAACCGTTGCCGGGGAGGAGGCCGTCGGGCCCGGGGTAGGTGGGGTCGAGGTTGGTGGCCACGAACCGGGCCCCGGCCCGCAGGGCGGCGGCGGCCCGGGCCAGGCGGGGAAAGTCGAAATCCCGGTGCCAGCCCACCACCACGGCCTCGCACGGCCCTTCGGACACGACCTCGAAGCCGTGGGCCTCCAGGGCTTCGACCACCCCGGGCCCGGCGCAGGCCAGGACCTTGGCCCCGGCCGGCAGGTCGCCGGCCAGGACGGCGGCGGCGGCCATGGCGCTGGAGAGCAGGTCCTCGGGACCGGCCGGGATGCCGATCCTCTCCAGGGCGCCCAGGTACTCGTCGACGGTGAGACTGGAGTTGTTGGTCAGGAACCCGACGGCCAGGCCGGCGTCCCGCAAGCGGACCACGGCTTCGGCGGCACCCGGCAGGCCGACGCCGGCCAGCCACACCACCCCGTCGAGGTCACAGAGGACGACGGGCGCCACCCGGGTCAGGCGCTCGCCTGGCGGAGGGCGGCCTGGTACTCCTCGGCCTCGGGCCGCATGATGGTCGCCAGCTTCAGATGGCCCCGGGCCGCGTCCCGCTCGCCCCGGCGCAACAGGCACATGCCCAGGCCGAAGTGGGCGTAGTCGTTGACCGGGTCCAGCTCGACGACCTTCTCGAACTCCTCGGCGGCCGCGTCGATCCGCCCGCTGCGGAAGTAGGCCCGGGCCAGGGCCTCCCGGATGGAACCCTTCTCGGGCTCGAGCTCGCGGGCCCGCTCCAGGGAGATGATGGCGGCGTGGGTGTTGCCCGACTCCAGCAGGCGGCTGCCCTCCTGGAACCGGCTGTACGCCTCGCCGGCAGCCTCGCCGTCTTCGGGGACACCCCGGGCCCCGGGGTTTTCGGGGACACCCCGGGCCCCGGGGGGGTCTTCTGGTCCTGTGCTAGAACCGTCGCCGTCGCCTGCTCGGGGAGCCATGGTGCCCGACTTCTTTCCCTTTCCCGGAGTCCGTTACCGGCCTGACGCCGTTGCCGCCCGCCTCGAGGACCTCACCGCTCCGCCCTACGACGTGATCGACGCCGAAGCCCAGGCCCGCCTCGAGGCTGCGCATCCGATGAACGCAGTGCACCTCATTCTTCCACGCGATCAGGAACCGGGGGATCGCTACGAACAGGCCGCCCGGCGCCTGGTGGACTGGCGGAGCCAGGGCGTGCTGGAGGCCGACCCGCCCCGGCTCTACCTCTATCGCATGGCCTACATCGACGACGCCGGCCAGGCCCGGGTCACCACCGGGGTGGTCGGCGCCCTGGCCCTGTCGCCGCCCGGTCAGGGTGACGTGCTCCCCCACGAGCGGACCATGCCCAAGCCCCGCGGCGACCGCCTCGAGCTGCTCCGGGCCACCCGGGCCAACCTCGATCCGGTGTGGGTCCTGTCCATGGCGCCGGGCCTGTCCGAGCTCCTGGCCACCGCCGACGTCCCCGCCACCGCCAGCTGCATCGACCGCGACGGCGTCGAGCACTGCCTCTTCCCCCTCCCCGACGACGTGGCTGCCCGGGTGACCGAGACGGTGGGCTCGGCGCCGGTGGTCATCGCCGACGGCCATCACCGCTACGAGACGGCCCTGGCCTTCGCCGGAGACAACCTGTCACCTGGGGGACACCCCGAACCCGGGGGCGCCGGCCAGATCATGGCGCTGGTGGTGGAGCTCGCCCCCGAGCAGCTCAACGTCCGGCCCATCCACCGCATCCTCATCGGGGCCGGAGGGGAGCTGCGCCGGCGGCTGGGCGAGGTGGCGACCCTTACGCCGCTCGGGCCCGAGACCCCCGAGGCCTTACGGGCGCTGCCCGGCCGGATGGACCAGGAGGCCGCCATGGGCCTGGTGGATGGGGAGGGCCTGGCCCTGGTCGGCCTCCGCCTCGACGTCCTCGGCCCGGAGCTCGACCGGCTGCCGGCGCCACTGCGTGAAGTCGACTCCGCCCGGCTCGAAGCCGCCCTGACCCGGCTCGGGATCCCCGAAGAGCTCGACTTCCATGCCGACCCGGCCACCGTGGCGGCCGAGGTGGCCAAGGGCCGGGCCGACGCCGGGGTGTTCCTGCGGGCCGTCTCGGTCGCCCAGATCCAGGCCGTGGCCGACGCCGGCGAGCGCATGCCGGAGAAGACGACCTACTTCTCGCCCAAGCCCCTCACGGGGATGGTGTTCCGGCCGGTCGACGGCTAGCGGGCCTCGATCCCTACGAGCTCCGCTGGCCCCGGGTGGCCTGGGGCTCGTCGGCCAGGCTGACCTCACGGGCCACCGGGTGGCAGGTCCGGCACGGGGACAGCCCGGCGGCCCGGGCCGCCTCCTCGGACATGGACTTGAGACCCTCGCGGCCTTCCGCCAGCTTGCATCCCGGCCGGTGGTAGGCGTTGGGGCCGGCCAGCACCGCCGTCGCCGACGGGTCGGCGCCGTTGCCGCTCGGGTTGCCGGTCATGCGGTCCAGGATCTTGCGCAGCTCGGCCAGGTTGGCCTCCAGCTGCACCCGGTCCGCCCGGGCGCTCTGGAGCACCATCAGCCCGACGCCGATCACCACCATGGCCAGCCCGGCGATGCCACCGGACAGGAGATAGGGGAACTGCTCCCGGATGTCGTTGTAGCTGGCGGCGCCGTTCCAGCCTGTCCAGATGAGGACCAGGCCGGCCAGGCAGAACAGCAGTCCCAACTGGCCACCCATCTTGTTCAGGCGAAACTTCACGTCATTGCTCCCTTTGTTGTACGCCCCTAGGCGGGCGTGCCGAGGTAGGTCTCCCGCAGGCTGGCCGAGTGGATCTCGTCTCCCGAGCCCTGGTACACGAGCGTGCCCTTCTCCATGATCAGGGCCCGGTCGGCATGGGGCAGGACGCCGATGTTCTGTTCCACCAGCACCACCGTCACCCCGTCGGCGTTGATGCGGTCCATGACCGAGAAGACGGTCTTGGTGAGGGCGGGCGAGAGCCCCAGCGACGCCTCGTCCACCAGAAGCAGGCGGGGCCGGGACATGAGGCCCCGGCCGATGGCCAGCATCTGCTGCTCGCCGCCCGACAGGGTGCCGGCCAGCTGATCGGCCCGCTCGGCCAGCCGGGGGAAGTAGTCGAAGACCAGGGACCGGGCCTCGTCGACCTCGGCGTGGCGCTTCCGCCGGGTCCAGGCCCCGAGCCGCAGGTTGTTGGCCACCGACAGGCCGGGGAAGACCCGGCGGCCCTCCGGCACCAGGGCGATGCCCATGGCCACGCGCTCGGCGGCCGACATGGCGGTGATGTCCTGGCCGTCGAAGCGGATCGTCCCGCCATCGGGGCGCAGCAGGCCGGCGATGCTCGCCACCGTGGTGGTCTTGCCGGCCCCGTTGAGCCCGAACAGGACGGCCCGCTGGCCCTGCTCGACGACGAAGGAGATCCCCATGAGGACGGGGAAGCCGTAGCCGACCCGCAGGCCCTCGACCTCGAGCAGGCTCACGTCAGGACCTGCGCCAGCAGGGACTGGCGGCTGGGGCAGGGGCCCCCAGCCGCATCGCGATGAGCCGCCAGGCGAAGAGTCATGATCACAGTCCCGTCTCCACCAGACCCTCGACCTCGGCCTCCTCGCCCAGGTAGGCCCGCACCACCTCGGGGTGGGAGCGAACCTCCTCGGGGGTGCCCTCGGCCAGCATCTCCCCGAAGTTGAGGCAGTAGACGTAGTCGCACACCTGGGCCACCAGGGGGACGTGGTGCTCGATCATGACGACGGTCAGCTCGAAGGTGCGCCGCAGCTCGAGCAGGGTGTCACCGAACTTGTGGGCCTCCTCGGGGCCCATCCCCGAGGTGGGCTCGTCGAGCAGCAGCAGGTCGGGGTCGGTGGCGAGCACGGCGGCCACCTCGACCCGCTTCAGCATGCCGTAGGGCAGGCCGGCGACCCGGGTGTCGAGGAGCGGGGCCAGCCCCATGATGTCGGCCAGCGCCTCGGCCCGGGCGGAGAGCTCCCGCTCGGCGGCGAAGCTGCGCGGGGTCCCGAGCATCCCCGACAGGACGGAGTACCCGGCCTCCAGGTGCTGGGCGGTGAGGAGGTTCTCCCGCACCGTCGAGCCCTTCACCAGCCCGACGTTCTGGAACGTGCGGCCCATCCCCATGGCGGCGCGCTCGTGGACCTCGTGCCGGGTGATGTCGGCGCCCTTGAACCAGATGCTGCCCTGGTCGGGACGGTAGAAGCCGGTGATGAGGTTGAACAGCGTGGTCTTCCCCGCCCCGTTGGGCCCGATCACGCCGACGATCTCCCACTCGCCGGCCGTCAGGCTCACCTCCCGGTTGGCCTGGACGCCACCGAAGGCGATGGAGCAGCCCCGGGCCTCAAGCACGGACGTCACCCACCCTGACCTCGGCCTCCTCGGTCCCGTGGAGGCTGAAGCGGCCACCCTTGAGCCAGCGCTGCACGGGCCGGACCTGCTGGCCGATGCCGCCGGGGTGGGTGGTGAGGGTGAAGAGCAGGAGCAGGGGTCCGATGACGATGGGGGCGAGCTCACCGGGAAGGTTGGGCAGGCCCGGGATCTGGTTGATCAGGCCGTCGAGGTTGACCTTGCCGAAGACCAGGTAGTCGATGATGGAGAAGAAGGCCGAGCCGATGATGACCCCGGTCCGGCTGCGGAGCCCGCCCACCACCGTCATGAGGACGAAGATCAGGGCCAGCTGGAAGCTGAACTGGTCGAGCACCACCGACGTCACGTTGTGGGCCAGGAGGGCGCCACCGAGGCCGGCGAAGGTGCCTGCAACCATGAAGGCGATGAGCGTGTACACCTTCACGTCGGTGCCGAAGGTGGCCGCCACCCGGGGGTTCTCCCGCAGGGCCAGCAGCGCCCGCCCGCCCTTGGTCTTCATGAGCCGCCAGTCCACCCAGATGACGGCGCCCAGGAAGGCCAGGCACAGGTAGTAGTAGCGGTAGTCACTGGCGAACATCGCCGGCTTGGGGGCGGGCTGGCCGGCCGAGCCGCCGGTGAGGGCCTGGATGTTGAACAGGGTGTCCTGGGCCATGAGGCCGTAGGACAGGGTGACGAGAGCGAAGTAGAGGCCGGTGATGCGCAGGCTGACCGCCCCCAGCACGAGGGCCTGGAGGGCGCCGACCCCCATGGCGACGCCCACGGCGGCGAAGAACGGCTGGCCGTGCACGGTCACCATGTAGGCCGAGGTGAAGGCGCCGATGCCGACGAAGGCCTGGTGGCCCAGCGAGATCTGGCCGGTGTAGCCCAGCAGCACGTTGAGGGACAGGCCGATGATGGCGTAGATGACGGCCTGGGTGTAGATGTTGGCCTCCACCGGGTCCCGCAGGAGCGGGATGAGGAGCACGACGACGGCGATGGCCGCCCACACCAGGCCCCGGGCCACCCAACCGGCGGGCGAGGGGGCGAACGGCGCCGCGCTCTCCACCACGATCGTCCCCGCTCCGGGTGCTTCCATCTCCAGGACGACGACGTCGGCCTCGATGCTCGCCGTCCCGTCCAGGGCCGGGACCGTGTCGGTCTCGCCGTGGCCGTGATTGCGCAGCCGGCTCGAGACGGCTCGGAGCATGCTCACGAGGGCGCCTTGCCCAGCAGACCCTGGGGCCGGACGGCCAGCACCCCGATGAGGAGCAGGAAGACGGAGAGCGTGCCCGGACCGGGGATGCCGACGAAGGCGGGCTCGCCCCCGAGGTCGATGGCGAAGGCCTGGACGACACCCACCACCACACCGCCGACGAAGGCACCGGGAAGGCTCGTCATTCCCCCGAGCACGGCCGCGGTGAAGGCAGGGATGAGCGTCGACGAGGTGATGAAACCTGGGCCGAAGTTCTGCACCACCCCGGCCGTCAGCACCCCGCCCAGGCCCCCCAGGACGGCGGCCAGGCCCCAGACGAAGCTGGACAGGCGCCGCACGCTGATGCCCATCAGCTCGGTGGCGGTCGGTTCCTGGCTCACGGCCAGGATGGCCAGCCCGAGGTTGGTGCGGGAGAAGAACAGGGCCAGGGCGATGGCCAGGATGATCAGGGTGGCCAGGATCAGCATGCGCTGGTCCGACACCTTGATCCCGAGCACCGAGAGCCGGTCGAAGCGCCCGAGGGCGGGCTGGATGAAGCGCAGGCGGGCCTCCCCCAGCCAGATCTCCACTCCGATGGCGAGCAGCGACACGCCGGCGGTGGCCACCAGCAGCGTGACCCGGGGGGCGTCGAACAGGCGCCGGATGATGACCCGCTCGGTGAGCAGGCCCATGGCCAGGGCGGCGAGCAGGGCCAGCATCATGGCCGGGATGTAGGGGACACCGTTCACGTGGGCCGCCCACAGGGCGTAGACGGCCACCGTGCCGAACTCGCCCTGGGCGAAGTTGAACACCCCGGACGACTTGTAGATGAGCACCAGGCCCAGTGCCACCAGGCCGTAGCCCGCCCCGGTGATCAGGCCGATGACCAGCGCCTGCTCCGACCCGTTGAGCACGAGCACCAGCACCGCCGCCACGGTGACGGCGGTGCCGATGAACGCCCCTCGATGGGCGAGGACAGCCGACACGAAGCTAGAAGCCGGTGGCGAAGGTGGTGAGCGTCTTGTACTTGCGGGCCGAGCAGTCGGCCTCGAGCAGGTGCATGGACTTGGCCCCGAAGCGGATCTGGCCGGTGTAGCTCACGGTCGGGTAGACGTTGGAGTTGAACTCCTTGCCCGACTCGAGGGCGGCCAGGAAGCTCTGCCGGGAGAGGTCCTGCCCGGTGGCCTCGAGCATCCGGTGGAGGACCTTGTTCAGGCCCCACTCGGCCAGGCCGATGTCGTCGGCCTCACCGCCGGCGTACTTGGCGTAGGCGGGCTTGTAGTCGGGGTCGAGTCTGTCGATGACGTCGAGCTGGGGGAAGGGCGAGAGGAACCGGGCGCCGCGGATCGACGGACAGCCGGCCTCGGCCACCAGATTGAGCCCGTTGCTGACGCCGGGGCCGACGTAGATGGGGTTGTAGGCCTGGGCCCGGGTG
>JBOGFE010000555.1:0-7619 GCA_050741935.1 Acidimicrobiia bacterium
GCCGCGTTCTCAGCCATGTCCTGCCAGCACACGACGTCGAAGAAGCTGGTCTTCTCCTGCCACTCGCCGCTGCTGCGGTCCTGCCAGCGCCGGTTCACGGCCACGCCGAGGCGGGCCTGGGCCTGCCCGTTGGGCGTGAAGCGGAGTTCAGGGTCCCGGGTGACGTTCCCCACGATGGTGATGCTGTTGCCTGACATTTCCTCGCTCTTCTCCTTGTCAGACGTCCGCCGCCGGGGCGGCCGCCGGCGCCGCCGGAACGGCGACGTCGGGCAGGCGCACCACCTTGTGGCGGATGACCTCGTCGGCAAGGGAGAGGACCCGGTGCAGCTCCTGCATCACCTCGGGCTCGGCACTGGCGGAGAGGAGCATGTAGTAGCCCTCCCAGCGGTGGCCAACCTCGTAGGCGAAGCGGCGTCTGCCCCAGCGGTCGATCTTGCCGGGGGTTCCCCCCCGGGAGCGGATGAACTCCGCAAAGCGCTCGACCGCAGCCCGGATCGTCTCCTCTTCCAGGCTCGCATCGAAAATGATCATGACCTCGTACGGCCTCATCGACCGTCACACCTCCTGTGGTCCGCAGGTGAGCCTGCGGGCTCCCCGCGAAGGGAGCAGGATTGGCGGGTGGGGAAGCTGGGACGCCGGAGAACCGGCATCACTCCCGAGCCGAGGCAGGTTAGCAGTCTCGATGCAGCCCATCGCTCGCCAAGGTACCGACCAGGTGTGTCAATAACCCGGCGGAACCCGCTCCGGGTGCCGTCCGCCTCCTCGGTCAGGCGGGGCAGGTGGGCACGTAGGAACCGTCCGGCAGCGCGCCCTTGTCCACCTCGAGGGCGGACCGGAACGGGGCTTTGGACCGGTACAGGGGACAGGACGAGTCGTCGCCCGAGCAGGGCTCCATGTCCAGGGCGTCGACCCGGACCCCGGCGTCGTCGTAGAAGCCGATGGTGAGGGGGAACTTCACTCCCGACATGGTGAAGGCCCGCTGGTCGGAGGAGAACTCGTAGGGGAAGAGCATCCCGTCGAACTCACCCAGGTTCTCCCGGCCCCGCAGGCCCTGGCCCTTCTGCTCGGGGGTGTCGGCCACCTGGATCCGCAGGCACTCCACCCCCACGGCGATGTTGCGCTCCTCCCAGGTCATCTCCTCGCCGCTCGACTGGCCGACGGCGAACAGGGCCGCCACGGCGACGCCCAGGACCACGGCGACCCCCGAGAAGAGGGCCCGGACCCGTGCGCTGCGGCCGTTCTGCATCCGTCGGTCCATACCCTCCAAGGTACCTCCCGGGCGGACGGGGGACGGCGGCGCCGGTCAGGCCGGGCCGCTCAGGCGCAGGCCCCGCCCAGGGCGCCGTCGGGCAGCTGGCCGACCCCGACCTGGAGCGCGGTCTTGAAGGGCCCCTTGGTCGACCCGTAGGTCGGACAGCCGGTGGATCCCTCGGGGCAGGGCTGCATGTCCTGGGCGTCGACCCGGGTGCCGGCCTCGTCGTAGAAGCCCACCGTGAGGGGGATCTCGAGGTCCACGGCGGTGAAGGCCCGGTCCCCCATGGCCTCGAACTCGAAGAGCATCCCGTTGTAGATGCCCAGCGACTGCTTGTTCCTGAGCCCCTGCGCCTTCTGCTCGTCGGTGGCTGCCACCTGCACCCGCAGGCAGCGGTCCCCGATCATGATGCGGCGCTCCTCGAAGGTGACTCCGGGGGCCGCGTTCTCGGCGAAGCTGGGGTCGGCCGGGCGGTTGGCCCCCAGGGCCAGCACCAGGAGGACCACCCCGACCACCACCAACCCGACGAACCAGGGCTGGAACACCTTGGACAGCCCGATCAGCAGGTCCCGGGGCCGGGCGTCGGGCTCGTCCACGGGTCCGGGCAGGGTCACGCGCTGGCCGCCTCGGGGACGGGGTCGGTGAACTTGTAGCTCTCGGCTTCGGAGGGGTAGCGGCCGGCCCGCACGTCATCGGCGTAGCGGGCGATGGCGGCGGTGGCGTCTTCGGCCAGCGAGGCGTAGCGCCGGACGAACTTGGGCGCCCGGCCGTGGGTGAGGCCGAGCATGTCGTGGAAGACGAGCACCTGACCGTCACACGACGAGCCGGCGCCGATGCCGATGGTCGGCACCGGGACCGCCTCGGTGACCATGGAGGCGACGGCGTCGGGGACACACTCCAACACGATGGAGAAGCATCCCACGCCGGCCAGCGCCAGGGCGTCATCCCGCAGGGCCTGGGCGGCGTCGAACTCCTTGCCCTGCACCTTGTAGCCGCCGAGGGCGTGCACGGACTGGGGGGTGAGGCCGAGGTGGCCCATGACCGGGATCTCGGCGTCGAGGATGGCGCCGATGGCGTCGAGGCGCTTGCGCCCCCCTTCCACCTTGACCGCCCCGGCGCCCGCCCGGATCAGAGCGGCGGCGTTGCGGACGGTGTCCTCCCGGGAGACGTGGAAGCTCATCCAGGGCATGTCGGCCACCACCAGCGCCCGGGGTCGGGCCCGGGCGACGGCGGCGGTGTGGTGGACCATGTCGTCGACCGTGACCGAGAGGGTGTCCTCGTAGCCGAGGACGACCATCCCGACGCTGTCACCGACGAGGATCACGTCGACCCCGGCGTCGTCGGCGATCCGGGCCGAGGGAGCGTCGTAGGCGGTGACCGTGACGAGGCGCGTTCCGTCGCCCTTGCGGGCGCGGATGGCGGGGGCGGAAGTGGCCATCGGGACCTCCAAACCGTCCGGGGCACGTTCGGCTCCCGGCGGCGCGACGAAGTGTAACGCCGGCCCCCACTACGCTCGCCATCGAATGGAGCGCGCCTGCGAGAACTGCGGAACCCCCGACGACGAGCTGGCCCCGGTGCGCCGGGTCTACATGGACCCGGGTCACCCGGGCCAGGTGGTGAGCGTGGAGGACACCCCCGAGCTGTGGTGCCTGTCCTGCACCTCGCAGTACCCCCACCAACCGGCCGACACCTGAACCGGCGGCGCCGGCGGCCCGCCCTCAGCCGGCGTGGCGGCGTCCGAGGAGGTAGCTGCGGGTGAGGTGGTTCCAGGCGCATTCGGTGCACACCTCGACCACGTAGCAGGCGAACTCGTCGCAGTTCCGGCCCAGGCGCTCCAGCTCGCCGGCGCTGGTGATGCAGCGGCCGTTGGCCGCCTTCAGGGCGTCGCCGTAGACGTAGGAGACGAGGCGGAGCTTGGCCTTCTCGCAGATCGGGCACTCCTGGGCGGTCTCCTCGCCGACGTTGCGGGCGGCCCGGATGAGCTCGGGATGGGCGTCGCAGACGTCGAGGCGGGTGAGCTTGCCGCGCCGCCAGTCCCGCAGCACGGCCCGGCGGGCCAGGCGGTAGTCGATCTGTCGGCGCATCAAACCGAGTGTACCGACGGCACCAGGGCCGCAGTGATTGACACGCCTCGACAACCGGGTAACGTTTCTCGATATATCGGGTCGATATATCGAGTCGACACGGACGCGGGAGGAGGCGAATGCTGGAACTGGCCATCCTGGGGCTGCTGAAAGAACTGCCGCTCCACGGCTACGAACTGAAGAAGCGGCTGAACGACAGCCTCGGCCACCTCGTCGGCGTCTCCTACGGCTCGCTCTATCCCGCCCTGGCCCGCCTGGAGAAGTCGGGGGCCATCGAGGCGGTGGACCCGCACGACCCGAGTGAGCGCTACGTCGGGAACATCCCCTCCACCGGCTCGATCTCGGGCGAGGCGGCCGCGGCCCGGCTCCGCCGGCCCCTGCGGCGCAGTGGGAGGACCCGCAAGGCCTACCGCATCGCCACCCGGGGTCAGGTGCTGCTCACCGAGCTGCTCTCGGCCGAAGCGCCCCCGGGCGCCGACGACGAGCGGGCCTTCGCCCTCAAGGTCGCCTTCTTCCGTCACCTGGAGCCGGAGGCCCGCCTCCACCTGCTGCACCGCCGGCGCGACGCCCTCGCCGGGCAGCTGGCCCGGGGCCGGGAGGCGCTGGCCGCCATCGCCGCCGGCCGCAACCCCCGCCCCGACCGCTACACCCGCTCGCTCCTCGAGCACGAGACCCGCAATGCCGAGCGCGACCTCGAGTGGGTCGACTCGCTCATCGCCGAAGAACTGCAAGCCGTAGAGCTGCAAGGAGGAACCACGTGACCCGTCCCGCCCCGGGGTCCCCCCGTACCCCGATCCGTGTCGCCATCGCCGGCGTCGGCAACTGCGCCAGCAGCCTGGTCCAGGGCATCGAGTACTACCGGGGGGCGGACCCGGAGGAGACCGTGCCCGGCCTGACGCACGTGGAGCTGGGCGGCTACCACGTGGGCAACGTCGAGTTCGTGGGCGCCTTCGACGTGGACGCCACCAAGGTGGGCGAGGATCTCGGCAAGGCCATCTTCCGGGGCCACAACAACACGATCCGCTTCGCCGAGGTGCCCGATCTGGGGATCCCCGTGCTGCGGGGCCCGACCCTCGACGGATGGGGCACGTACTACCGGCAGTCCGCCGACGAGTCGCCGGCATCGCCCGTCGACGTGGCCGCCGAGCTGCGCCGGTCCGGCGCCGAGGTCCTGGTGTCCTACCTGCCGGTGGGCTCCGAGGCGGCCCAGCGCCACTACGCCGAGGCCTGCCTGGAGGCGGGGGTGGCCTTCATCAACTGCATCCCGGTGTTCATCGCCTCCGACCCGGCGTGGGCCGCCCGCTTCACCGAGGCCGGCGTCCCCATCATCGGCGACGACATCAAGAGCCAGGTGGGGGCGACGATCGTGCACCGCATCCTGGCCCGCCTCTTCGAGGACCGGGGCCTGGTGCTCGACCGCACCTACCAGCTCAACGTGGGCGGCAACATGGACTTCAAGAACATGCTCGAGCGGGAGCGCCTGGAGTCCAAGAAGGTGTCCAAGACCCAGGCTGTGACCAGCCAGCTGGGCAACGGCATCGAGGCCGACGACGTGCACATCGGACCCTCCGACCACGTGGCGTGGCTCCAGGACCGCAAGTGGGCCTACATCCGGCTCGAGGGCCGCAACTTCGGCGACGTCCCCCTCAACGTGGAGATGAAGCTGGAGGTCTGGGACTCGCCCAACTCGGCCGGCGTGGTCATCGACGCCCTCCGCTGCGCCCGCATCGCCCTCGACCGCGGGATCGGCGGGCCGCTGCTCGGCCCGTCGGCCTACTTCATGAAGTCCCCGCCGGTGCAGTACACCGACGAGGAGGCCCGGAGGATGGTGGCGAGCTACGCCTCCGCCGAGGGCGCCGACACCGAGCTGCTGGACCTGCGGGAGGCGTAGCCTTCGGGCCTGTGATGGGTCGGCGGCTCGGACGGGCGCTGCTGTGGGGGATCCTGGCCGGCGGCGGGCTGGTGATCGGCCTGGCCGCCGGCTCCACCCTGGCCTCCACGCCGACCGACGGGGAGATGCTCACCCAGATCGGCGGCGGGGCCGGGGCCCTGGCCGCCCTGCTCGGGTTGGTGCTGCCCATCAAGCCCAAGATCCCCCGCTGACCGTCAGCCTGACAAAACGCCGATGAACAAGAGCGAGGCCTGGGTGATCGGCTTGCCCTCGCACGTCTCGGCGTTCATCAGCGTCCCGGTCGGCACGATGTGGAACGCACCGGCGAAGGTGCCTTCGGGCTGGGCGCCCTTGACCGTGCCGTTGAACCCGATCCGCTCCTCCATGTACCGGCCGGCGAACTGCTTCGTCCCGTCGGCCGTCGGGAGGGTGAAGGAGTAGCGGCCGGCGCCCTTGTTGGCCAGGCAGTCGCCCTCCGTCCACTTCCCGGTGAACCCGAACGTCCCCGGCCCGGTGGTCCGGTGCCCCCCGATGATCCCGGTGCAGGCGACGGTGCCCCGCTCGGCGCCGCTGAAGTCCGCGTCCGAGGCGTAGCGGAGCCCGGTCCCGTCCCCGGCCGAGATCCCGGGCGAGAAGTGCATGGGGCTCGTGAAGGTGCAGGACGCCTGTGACCCGGCTGCGATGGCCGTCCCGGGGAGGGCCCAGCCGGCGACGGCCGTCAAGCCGAGGACGACGCGGAGTGCTCGTGGCCTCATCTCGCGAAGCGTAAGCCGAGAGCGACCGGACGACCTCCGTACCAGTACGGAATGACGGCTCCGGGCGGCCCGGGCGCGACCCGCCCGGGGGTTGTAAGTTCGGCCGGCATGAGCAACGTGGAGACGTGGGATCGGGCGGCCGGGCGCTACCAGCAGGAGTTCGATCCACCCGACGGCGTCGTGCACTACGGCCCGGGCCTCCCCGACGACGCCGGGCTGCGGATCGTGCCCGGGCACCTGGGGGGCAGACGGGTCCTCGAGCTCGGTTGCGGGGCGGGGCAGGCCGCCATCGCCTTCGCCCGGATGGGCGCCCGCACCATCGCTGTCGACTCCTCTCCGGAGATGCTGGCCGGCGCCCGGCGCCGGGCCGAATGGGCCACGGTGGGGATCGATTTCCGCCTCGGCGACCTGTGCGATCTGGCCTTCGTGCCCGCCGAGTCGATCGACCTGGTGTTCAGCGCCGCCACCATCGACTACGTCGAGGACCTCGGCCGGGTGCTGCGCTCCGTGCACCGGGTGCTGCGGCCCCAGGGCGCCTTCGTCTTCAGCCTCGAGCACCCCGTCGCCCTCTGCCTGGAGACCACCGGCTCGGGCGGCCCCGCCCTGGCCCGTAGCTACGCCGATCCCGCCCCGGTCAAGATCGAGCGCTACGGCGAGGCGTTCCTCGTCTACCCCCGCACCATCTCGGAGGTGGTCGCGACCCTGGGCCGGGCCGGATTCCGGGTCGAGGCCCTGGCCGAGCCGGCCGCCGCCGACCCCGACGTGCCGGCGGCGACCGTGTGGAGGACGCGCAAGGACGGCCGTTGAAACCATGACCGGAGGCGCCCTCCCCGACGGGCTCGTGGCCGTGGTCAAGCGGGACTGCCCCACCTGCGGGCTGGTGGCACCGGTGCTGGCCGACCTGGCCACCGGTGGGGAGCCACTCACGGTCTACTGCCAGGACGACCCCTCGTTCCCACCCGGCGTCACCGTGGTCGACGACACCGCCCTCGACGTCTCGGCCGCCCTCGACCTCACCACCGTCCCCACCCTCCTGCGGGTCGAGGGCGGGGCCGAGGTCGACCGGACCGAGGGCTGGTCCCGCCCCCACTGGGAGAAGCTCACGGGGCGGGCGCCGCTGGGGGAGGGGCTTCCCGAGCACCGCCCGGGGTGTGGTTCCCTCACCGTCGATCCCCTGGTGGCCGAACGCCTGGCCGCCCGCTCCACCGGGCTGCGCTCCCGGCGGGTGGAGCTGGCCGCGGCCGAGGACGACGCCGAGGCCTTCTACGAGCGGGGCTGGACCGACGGCCTGCCGGTGGTGCCCCCGACCCCGGCCCGGGTGCTGCGCATGCTGGAGGGGACGACCCGGCCCGGCGACGAGGTCGTGGCCCTCGTGCCCCCGCAGTTCAACGAGTGCACGGTGGAGAAGGTCGCCGTCAACGCGGTCATGGCGGGGTGCCGGCCGGAGTACCTGCCGGTGGTGCTGGCCGCCGTCGAGGCCGCCTGCACCGAGACCTTCAACATGCACGGCCTGCTGTGCACCACCTGGTTCGCCGGTCCGGTGGTCATCGTCAACGGGCCGGTGGCCCGCCGCATCGGTATGAACTCGGGCGTGAACGTGTTCGGGCAGGGCAACCGGGCCAACGCCACCATCGGGC
>JBOGFE010000556.1:0-5428 GCA_050741935.1 Acidimicrobiia bacterium
GCTGGTGGCGGTGTGCTCGGGGGGCGAGCTGGCCCGGCTGGCCGCCGGCGCCGGGGCGCCGGTCGTCCCCTGCCCGGGGGGCTTCATGCCCCGGGCCGCGCTCGGGCATCTGGCCACCCCGCTGTTCGTGGTGTGCGAGCGGCTCGGGCTCCTGCCCGGCGCCACCGCCTGGGTGGAAGCGGCGAGGGCGCAGGCCGGCGCCCGGCGCGACGCCTGCCACCCCCGGGTGGAGGGGCCCGCCAACCCGGCCCGGGAGCTGGCCCGGCGCATCGGGCGAACCTTCCCCCTGGTGTGGGGGACGGGCGCGCTGGGGGCGGTGGCCGCCTACCGGTGGAAGGCCGACGTCAACGAGAACGCCAAGGCCCCCGCCTTCTGGGGGGCGTTTCCCGAACTGGACCACAACGAGATCTGCGGTTTCGGCCAGCACGGCGACGTGACCCGCCAGGTGGTCACCCTGGTCGAGCTGCGTCACGACTTCGAGCACGCCCGGCTGGGCCGGCGGGTGGAGGCCACCCGGGCCATCGTCGACGAGACGGTGGCGTCGGTGCTCGAGGTCCGCGCCGCCGGCCGGGGCCGTCTCGCCCAGCTCATCGACCTCATGTACGTTGGCGACTGGGTGAGCGTCTACCTGGCCCTCGACGCCGGTGTGGACCCCGGCCCCATCGAGGCGATCGCCGCCCTGAAGGACGAACTGGCAAAGGATTCCCCGTGACTGACACGCACCACATCGCCGATCCCGCCCTGGCCGGCCTCGGCCGGCAGCGCATGGCCTGGGCCGACACCCAGATGCCGGTGCTGGCCGGCATCCGGAGCCGCTTCGCCAAGGAGACCCCCTTGCGGGGCCAGCGGCTGGCCGCCTGCCTGCACATCACCACCGAGACGGCCGTCCTGCTCAAGACCCTCAAGGCGGGCGGGGCCGAGGTGGTGGCCTGCGCCTCCAACCCGCTCTCCACCCAGGACGACGTGGCCGCCACCCTGGTGGCCGACGAGGGCATCCCGGTGTTCGCGGTGCGGGGCGAGGACCGGGACACGTACTACGCCCACCTCAACGCCGCCCTCGACAGCCTCCCGACCATGACCATGGACGACGGGTGTGACCTCGTGTCGACCCTCCACCAGGAGCGGCTCGAGCAGTGCGCCGAGGTGGTGGCGGGCACCGAGGAGACGACCACCGGGGTCATCCGGCTGCGGGCCATGGAGGCGGCCGGCGCCCTGCGCTTCCCGATCGTCGCCGTCAACGACGCCGACACCAAGCACCTCTTCGACAACCGGTACGGGACCGGGCAGTCGACGGTGGACGGCATCGTGCGGGCCACCAACCTGCTGCTGGCCGGCAAGGTGTTCGTGGTCGCCGGGTACGGCTACTGCGGCAAGGGCCTGGCCAGCCGGGCCCGGGGCATGGGCGCCCAGGTGGTGGTGACCGAGGTCGACCCGCTGCGGGCGCTGGAGGCGGCCATGGACGGGTTCCGGGTCATGACCATGGCCGACGCCGCCCGCGTCGGCGACATCTTCGTCACCGTCACCGGCGACCGGGACGTGCTGCGGGCCGAGCACTTCGCGGCCATGAAGGACGGCGCCGTCCTGGCCAACTCCGGTCACTTCGACATCGAGATCGACCTCAAGTCCCTGGCCGGGTCGGCCACCTCGCGCCGCGATGCCCGCCCCAACGTGGAGGAGTTCACCCTGGAGGACGGGCGCCGGCTGCTGGTGGTGGCCGAGGGTCGCCTGGTCAACCTGGGGGCGGCCGAGGGCCACCCGGCGGCGGTGATGGACATGTCCTTCGCCAACCAGGCCCTGTGCGCCGAGTGGGTCGCGAACCATGTGAGCGAGCTCACCCCCAAGGTGTACGACGTGCCCCGGGACATCGATCGCGAGATCGCCCGGCTCAAGCTCGAGTCCATGGGCATCGGCATCGACTCCCTCACCCCCGCCCAACAGGAGTACCTCTCGTCATGGACGGTGGGGACCTAGTAGCCACCTTCGAGCTGGAGCCCCCCGGCTCCGCTCGGGCGCTGGCCGTCGAGGAGTCGACCGGGTCGGAGGAGGTGCCTGCGGCCCTGGCCGCCGCCGTGGGCGGGAGGGTGCTCGCCGAAGGCGACGGCCGGGCCGTCATCGCCTGGCCCTGGCGCAACTGGGGCGCCAACCTGCCCCAGCTCATGGCTTCGGTGCTGGTGGGGGAAGGGGTGGAGACGGCCCGCTTCACGCGGTGCCGGCTCGTGGCCCTGGAGTGGCCCGAGGAGTTGGTGGCCGCCCTGGGCGGCGGAGCCCGGTGGGGCATCGAAGGGGTGCGGTTCGCGCTCGACGCACCGGAGCGGGCCCTCCTCGGCGGCATCGTGAAGCCCTCCCTCGGGCTGACGCCGGCGGAGGTGGCCCACACCGCCGCGGCCCTGTCCCGGGGCGGCTGCGACCTGGTGAAGGACGACGAGCTGCTGGCCGACCCCGAGTGGTGCCCGCTCCTGGAGCGGGTGGCCGTGGTGGCCCGGGCGCTGGCGGCGGTGGGCAGTCCCTGCCTGTACGCGGCCAACATCAGCGGCCCGGTGGACACCCTGCTCGACCGGGCCGCCGGGGCGGTGGCGGCCGGCGCCGGGGCGCTCATGGTCAACGCCTTCGCCACCGGCATCGACGCCGTGCGGGCCGTGGCCTCCGCCGGCCTCGGCGTACCCGTCTTCGCCCATCGGGTCGGGGCCGGCCCCATCGTGCGCAACCCGGAGGTGGGCGTGGCCGGCTCGGTGTTGTGCGAGCTGACCCGCATCGCCGGGGCCGACTTCGTCCAGATCGGAGGCTTCGCCGGCAAGCTCTTCGACACCTGGGACGAGGTGGCCGCCAACCTGGCCGCCTGCCGGCGTCCCCTGGCCCGCGCCCGGGTGCCCGTGCCCGTCAACGGCGGGGGGGTGTGGGCCGGCTCGGTGCCCGACGTCGTGGGCGCGGCCGGCCCGGATGTGATGCTGCTGGTGGGGGCGGGCGCCTACGAGCACCCGGGGGGTGTGGAGGCGGGGGCCCGGTCCGTCCGCCAGGCTATCGACGCCGTGGGGCGCGGGGTGGGCTTGAAGGAGGCGGCCGAGGACCTGCCGGAGCTGGCCGCCGCCCTCACCCATTTCGGCGGCGGTCCGTCCTGAGACCTGCGTTCGGGAATCGGGCGCCGCCCAACTGAGCGGCGCCGGTTCGTTTTGGCCAGAATGGCGGCCCCATGGAAGACGAGCCGATTCCGGCGACAGTGGCCTGGGTGGACGGGTGGGTGCGGCTGATCGACCAGCGGCGCCTCCCCGCCCGCCTGCGCTTCCTGGACTGCGGGACGGTCGAGGAGCTCTGCCAGGCGATCTCGTCGCTGGCGGTGCGCGGGGCGCCGGCGCTGGGAGCCGTCGGCGGGTACGGCGTGGCCCTGGCCGTCCGGCGGGCCCGCACGGAACCGGGCGCCTACCGGGCGGCCGAGGCGGGGGCCCAGGCCCTCATCGCCACCCGGCCCACGGCCGTCAACCTGGCCTGGGGAGCGTTGCGGGTGTTGGAGGCGGCCCGGGCCGTGGCCGGCTCGGGAGTCGCCGCCGTTCGCCGGGCCGCCCTCGACGAGGCCCATGCCATCGCCGCCGAGGACGTGGCCACCAACCGGGCCCTGGGGGCCCACGGCGCCACGCTGGTGCCCGAAGGGGCCGCCGTCCTCACCCACTGCAACGCCGGCGCCCTGGCCTGCGTCGGCTATGGCACGGCGGTGGGCGTCATCCGGGCCGCCGCCGAGGCGGGCAAGAAGCCCCGGGTGTGGGTGGACGAGACCCGGCCCGTCCTCCAGGGGGCTCGGCTCACCGCCTGGGAGCTCGGCCGCCTCGGCATCGACGCCACCCTGGTGGCCGACGCCATGGCCGGGTCGCTCATGGCGGCCGGCGAGGTCGACCTGGTGGTGGTGGGCGCCGACCGGGTGGCGGCCAACGGCGACGTGGCCAACAAGATCGGCACCTATCCGCTGGCCGTGCTCGCCTCCCACCATGGCGTGCCCTTCTACGTCGCCGCCCCCACCTCGACCGTCGACCTCACCACGGCCACCGGCGGGGCCATCCCGGTCGAGGAGCGCGATCCCATCGAGGTGACCCGGATCGGCCGCCAGCGGGTGGCACCGGCCCGGTTCCGGGCGCTCAACCGGGCTTTCGACGTGACGCCGGCGGAGCTCGTCACCGCCCTCATCACCGAGCGCGGCGTGGCCCGCCCCCCTTATCAGACAACGCTTCGCAAGCTGCTCAGGGCACGTCGATGAAGCGGACGACGCTGTCGCCCAGCAGGGGGACGGCGGTGATCCGGTCGCCGCTCCGCAGCCCGATGTCGGCGGCGCCGCCGATTCCGGTGGTGATGTCCTCCACCGAGCCGTCGGCGGCGACGCGAACCAGTCGGCCGCCGGGGTTGTCGGTCGCCAGGTAGGCGTCACCCAGCTTCTCGATGCCGTCCATCCGGCCGAGGCGGTCCATCCCGCCCAGCGGAGCGACGGCCTTCGTCGCCAGATCGACGCCGAGGATCCGGCCCAGCTCCTCGGGCCTGGAGCCACCGGGATCGCTGGGCTGGCCCCACGACGCCACCATGAGCCCGCCCCCGTCGACCAGCAGGCCGTTGGGGTAGTCCAGATCAGGGGATTCGAGCCACACCTCGGGGGGACCGGACCCGCCCGGGAGGCGGTAGATGGCGTTGCGCAGCATGTCGGACACGTACACGTCACCGGTGGCCTCGTCCAGGGCCACGTCGTTGGGGAACTTCGCCCCGATGGCGTCGAGATCGAAGGTGGACCGGATGGTGGCGGTGGCCACCTCGATCACGACCACCTGGCCGACGTCGGCCACGTAGAGGGCGTCGCCCACCCGGCGCATCCCCTTGGGAGATCGCAGCCCGGTGACCCACTTGGCCGAGACCATGCTCCCCTCGCCGGAGAGCTGGCTCAGGTAGCCGTCGGCGTCCCGGCCCGTGGGATCGAGGGTCGTCCCGCCGAAGTTGGTGACGTAGAAGGAGCCCGTCTCACCGTCCCACCAGACACTCTCGGGAAACTCGAACCCGCCCACCGAGGACGGGGGGTGGGCCTCCGCCGGAACCGCGGGGACGGCCAAGGCGAAGAGCAGGGCAACGAGCATGGTGCGACGCATTCGACGATGCCTCCCCTGAGCGGTCCCCGTCAGCTCTCCAAGCTACCCCCGGGCGGCGCGGGCCGAAAAGGAGTAAGTGTCAGACCCCGTCGTTAGCGTGCGGGCCATGACGTTGTCCGATCGCCTGCTCCAGGTGCTCCTGCCCGCCGCCTGTGCCGGTTGCTCCACGCCGGCGACGGGTATGTGCCCCACGTGCCGGGCGGGGCTGCCGGCGCCGCCGGTCGTCCGGCCGCCGGCGGGGGTCGACTGGTGGGTGGCGGCGTTCGCCTACGAGGGCGCCGTGCGGGATCTGGTGGCCGGGGCCAAGTACCGGGGCG
>JBOGFE010000557.1:0-5818 GCA_050741935.1 Acidimicrobiia bacterium
CGGCCACCCTGCCCCGCAGGGGGTGACCCTCGGGCAGGCGCCGGTCGGCCTCGGTGTCGACCCGGGACACGAAGAACGACGCCACCGACGCCACCCGGGCCGGGTCGCCTCCTCCGGCCACCAGGCGCTCCAGGCCGCCCAGGTAGGCCTCGATGACCTCGGCGTGACGCTCCAGGGAGAAGATGAGGGTGACGTTGATCTTGCGGCCCTCGGCGATCATCGCCTCGATGGCCGGGATGCCCTCGGCGGTGCCGGGGATCTTCACCATCAGGTTGTCGAGGCCGAGCCGGGTGTGGAGCTCGCGGGCCTGGGCGATGGTGGCCTCGGTGTCATGGGCCAGGGTCGGGTCGACCTCGACGGAGACGAACCCGTCGGCGCCGGCGCTGGCCTCGAAGACGGGCCGGAACACATCGCAGGCGGCGGCCACGTCCTCGGTGACGAGCTTCCAGCCGATGTCCTCGGTGGACATGCCCTGGCCGGCCAGCTCGACCACGGGGGCGTCGTACTCCTCCCCGGCCGACACCGCCTTCTCGAAGATGGTGGGGTTGGAGGTGACGCCGCGGATCCCGTCCCCGGCCGCCATGCGGGCCAGGTCGCCGTCGGCGATGAGCTTGCGCCGCAGGTTGTCGTACCAGGGGCTTTGCCCGTACTCCAGGAGCCGGGCGATGGGGCTGGTCCTCGTCAAGGTTGCTCGCTCCTCTCCCCGGTGGCTCCGCCAGCGCCCGGAGCGCCTCCGGCGGCGGGCACGGGCCGGTGACCGCCCCGCTCCAGGAGGTCGCGGGCCCGGCCGGCCACATTCTCAGGGGTGTAGCCCAGGCGGGCAAGGGCGACCTCGCCGGGGGCGGAGGCGCCGAAGCGGTCGATGGCCACGACGTCGTCGGCGAAGCGCTCCCAGCCCAGGCTGCTTCCGGCTTCCACGGCCAGGGTGGGCACGCCCGGGGGCAGCACCTCGGCCCGGGCCTCGGCGGGCAGGGCGGTGAAGAGCTCCCAGCAGGGCATCGACACCACCCGGGCCGAGGTGCCCGAGCCCGCCAGCAACCGCTGGGCCCCGACACACACCGACACCTCGGATCCGGTGCCCACCAGCACCAGGTCGAGGTCCCCCGGCTCGTCGACGAGGACGTAGGCGCCCTGGGCCACCCCGGCCTGGGCCCGCTCGGCGCTGCCCTCGAGGACGGGGAGCTTCTGGCGGGACAGGATGATGGCGCTCGGACCGGCGGCGTTGAGATGGACCCGCCAGGCCTCCGCCGTCTCGTTGGCGTCGGCCGGGCGGATGACCCGCAGCCCCGGGATGGCCCGCAGCGACGCCAGGTGCTCGATGGGCTGGTGGGTGGGGCCGTCCTCGCCCAGGCCGACGGAGTCGTGGGACCACACGAAGGCGGTGCGCGTCGATATGAGGGCGGCCAGGCGGACCGCCGGTCGCATGTAGTCGGAGAAGATCAGGAAGGTCCCCCCGAAGGGCAGCAGCCCGCCGTGGAGGGCCATGCCGTTCATGGACGACCCCATGGCGTGCTCCCGGACCCCGAAGTAGAACTGGCGGCCCTTGCGGTCCTCGGGGGAGAAGACCCCGAAGCCCTTGAGCTTGGTCCCGGTGTTGCCGGTGAGGTCGGCGCCGCCGCCGAAGAGGCCGGGCACGAGGTCGGCGATGGCACCGAGCACGTCGGAGCAGGCCACCCGGGTGGCCACCGACTCACCCGCCGGCCACGACGGCAGCTTGCCCTCCCAGCCCGGCCGTCCGCGCCCGGCCAGGCAGGCCTCGTACTCCTCGGCCAGCTCGGGCTGGGAGGCGCGGAACGCCGCCACCCGCTCCGACCACGCGCTGCGCTCCGCCTGCCCCCGCCGGCCGGCCTCCCGGTAGAGGGCGGCCACATCGTCGGGGACCCAGAAGGTCTCGTCGGCGGGCAGGCCCAGGATCTCCTTGACCTTGGCCACCTCGTCAGCGCCCAGCGGCGCCCCGTGGGCCTCGGGCGTGTCGGTGAACTTGGGCGACGGGTAGCCGATGTGGCTGCGCACGATGACCAGCGACGGGCGGTCCTCCTCGGCCATGGCCTCCCGCAGGCCCCGCTCCAGGGCGTCGAGATCCTCGGCCACCTCGCCCAGGCGGACGACATGCCAGCCGTAGGCCTCGAAGCGCCGGTCGGCCTCGTCGGAGAGGGACAGCTCGGTCTGGCCGTCGATGGTGATGTGGTTGTCGTCGTAGACGTAGACGAGCCGGCCGAGCTTGAGGTGGCCGGCCATGGAGGCGGCCTCGTGGCTGATGCCCTCCATGAGGTCGCCGTCGGAGCAGATGGCGAAGGTGTGGTGGTTGCACACGTCGGCGCCGAAGCGGCCCCGGAGATGCTCCTCGGCGATGGCCATGCCCACGCCGTTGGCGAAGCCCTGGCCGAGGGGCCCGGTGGTGGTCTCGATGCCGGCGGCGTGGCCGTATTCCGGGTGCCCGGCGGTCCGAGAGCCCCACTGCCGGAACGCCTTCAGGTCGTCGAGGGTGAGGCCGTAGCCGGTCAGGTGCAGCATCGAATAGAGCAGCATCGAGGCGTGACCGGCGGAGAGGATGAAGCGGTCCCGGTCGGGCCAGTCCGGATCGCCGGCGTCGTAGCGCATGATCCGGGTGGCGAGCACGTGGGCCAGTGGGGCGAGGGCCATGGGGGTGCCGGGGTGCCCGGAATTGGCCGCCTGGACCGCATCCATGGCCAGGGCCCGCATCACGTTGATGGCTCGGGCCTCGACGTCGTTCGTCATCACGCCTCTCTTCTCGTGAACCGGTTTCATGAACCGGCCCGCCAGCCTACCGGCGGCGGTTTCCGGTCTTTCCCTAGGGCTTCCCCTAGCGCTTCTCCTAGGGCTACCCGGCGGCGACGCCGGGCGACACCACCGCGAGGGGGAGACCCGGGGGGAAATGGGCGGGGCTCAGGATCGGAACAGCGCCAGGCTGGCGGTGAAGCCGTGGAGGAAGTTGCGGGCCCCGACGGGGCCGAGCTCGCCGGCGCAGAAGCAGCCCGCCACCGGGATCGGACCGATGAGCTTGTCCACCAGGGCGGCGTCGTGGTCGGCCTCGCCGAAGAGGCGCTGACCCCGGCCGTTGCAGGTGAAGAGCAGCGCGGCGTCGGCGTCGGCCTCGGCCAGCAGCAGGCGCAGGTCCTCGTCGGCCGAGTTGGCGTCGCGGACCTGGAACTGCACGGTGCGGCCCACGGCGACGACGTCGCCCACGGCGATGGCGCCGCTGCGCTGGTCGGCTCCCACCACCCCCCGGACGAGGAAGTCGCCCCGGTCGAACTCGAGGCGGGCCTCGTCGACCACGCAGCCGATCTGCAGGCCGCGGCGCATGAGCTCGCGCTCCTCGTCGCTGGCCGCGGCGGCCGTCTCCTGGAGCCGCTCCAGGGCCGGCTTGCCGCCCAGCTCGAAGATGAAGTTCCGCTCCGCCTTGGTGACGACGTAGGGCTTGCCCACCGGCCGGCAGCCCTGGGAGACGAGGGTGCGCACCTCGATGCCGCCGTTGACCAGCGCCCCCACCGCCCCGGTGGTGACGATCTCGTCGTCGATGACCAGCCGGTTGCCGCCCGGGTGCATGGCCGCCGACGCCAGCCCGCCGATCACCTGGAGGCCGGGGAGGTCGTCGTTGACCCTTTCCAGGAAGGCATCGGCGGGGAAGCTGAACGGGTCGGCCAGCAACAGGAGCGTCCCGTTGGGCTCGTCGGGCCAGCCCACCAGCGACGGGCCGTCGGGCGTGGGGACCACCTCGAGCCGGACGGGCGACAGGACGGTGGCGGGGAGCCGGGCGGCGAAGACCGACAGGGCGGGGCGGTCCTCGATCTCCCGGGGGCCGCCGATGACCGCCACCGCCGAACCCCCGAGGAGGACGGCCGGTTCCAGCAGGGCCCGCACCGACGGGGCGATGTCCTCGAAGGCGCCGACGTGGTGGGGCGAGGCGAACACCAGCACGAGGTCCGGGCGCTCGTCGCCGAGACCTTCGAGCACCTGGCCCACCGCTTCGCCCACGGCCTGGGTGGGAACGGGGTGCTCCGACAGCCCACAGGCGAAGATGCTCACGCCCGGGGAGACTACCCGCCTCAGCTGTAGTGCTTGTGGGCGGTCTCGACGTCCCAGGTCTCCAGGTCGCGCTGCTCGCCCCGCCACAGCCCCTGGCCCGAGCACATGGTGGCCTGCTCGGGGAAGCTGCCGGTGGCCTCGACGCACTTGGCCGCCGACGACGCGGAATTGGGGGCGGCCAGCGGGACGCTGTCGATGTCGTCCAGGGTCTGGGGGTGGAGGAAGACCAGGGTGTGGCCCAGCTCGTGGATCATGGTGGAGGCGAAGTCGACCTGGTCGGCGCACAGGCTCGGGTTGGTGGCCCGGAACCCCTCCTGGTCGCACATCTGCCACATGCCCACTGAGGAGTCGGGGGCGGTGTACCAGTCGTCCCGGGGGTTGATGAGGATCTGGGCCGCCCGCATGACCAGGCTGCGGGGCTGGCGGTCGGGGCAGCGGCCGCTGTCCGGGGAGAGCTCAGTGTCGCCTTCCCGCTGGAGGAAGGTCTCGGCCAGGACGCCGTGGTCCATGGTGGTGCCGGTCTGGCGGTACTGGACGACGACGTCGGGGATGGCGCCTTCCAGGCGGGTCATGCCCCCGGGCACGCTGGCGGTGGCCAGCACGGTGTTCCAGCGGCCGATGACCTCGTCGAGGCGGTCCGAGTACGACTGGTCCGGGAAGGGATACATGGGGTCGACGCCCACGGTCACGACCCGCCCCGGCGCCCAGACACAGGCGCTGTAGCCCAGCTTGTTCTCCGGGGTGGTGTAGGCGGTGTGGTCGGCCCAGGCCCCGCCGGCAGGAATGGCGAGGACGGCGACGGCCAGGGCCTGAACGCCCCACCAACGCTGCCAGATCCTCCCAGTTCGAGCAGTCATCTCACCCCTACCAACGACCGTCCATGGGGGGTATGACGGCAGATCGTCCGGATTGTTCCAAATGTTTCCTTCCCGGGAGGGCCGATTCCTCTCATTCGGAGTCTCATTCGGAGTCTCATTCGGAGTCATCGATCACGACGACGTCGACCGAGCCCGGGCCGTGGACGCCGAGGGTCAGGGTCATCTCCAGGTCGGCCGAGCGCGACGGGCCGCTGATCCAGGCCACGGCCGACGGCATCGAGGAGAGCAGTCCCAGGGCCTCGGACAGGTCCTCGACCACGTCCGATGCGCGCACCAGGCAGATGTGGGCCGGGGGGACGAGGCTCACCCCCCGGGGCGACCCGACCCCGCAGGGGACGGCCACCGTGCCGGTGGCGGCCACCCCGAAGGCGGCGCCCGTCACGCCGGCGCCGGCGGAGGCGAGCAGGTCGGCCCAGGCCGGATCGGAGGGCAGGAGCACCTTGGCCCGGGCGTCCTCCAGGCGCCCGGCGAATCCGAGCCGGGTCAGCACCGGGTCCCCCGTGGCCACGGCCACCGGCGCGCCCGCCGCCCGCTCCACGGCCAGGGCGGTCGCCACCTCGGCCGCCGACTCCCAGTCGAGGGGCCCCACCACCGCCGCCGAGTTGGCGGCCAGGGCGGCGGCGAAGCGGGCCAGGCGGTCGTCGCGGTTCGTGCTCACCAGCCGTCCTCCTCCCGGGCCGCGAGGCGCTGGCGGAAGGACCGCGGCGCCGGCAGGGGGACGTCCCTCCCCTCGGCCCAGCCCGACAGTCCCGGCAGGCGCCCGTAGACGGTCGGGGGGACGAGGCGGGACAGGCGGCGGGCGCCGGCGGTGGAGATCCGGTAGCCGGCGGAGGTGGCCCACAGGCGGGCCCACAATCCGAACCCGGCCCGCCGGGCGGCAGCCGGCGTTCGCC
>JBOGFE010000558.1:0-2545 GCA_050741935.1 Acidimicrobiia bacterium
CCCCTCCACCGAGGCCGCGGCCCCCGCGGCGGCCGCGTCCGCCCGCCCCCCGGCGGGCGGCGAGGTCATCCCCTTCGACAACATCCGCCGGCGGACGGCCGAGCACATGGTGCGCTCCAAGGCCACCAGCCCCCACGTCCTCACCGCCGTGGAGGTCGACTTCAACGGCGTGGACCACGTCCGGTCGGCGGTCAAGGAGGAGTGGAAGGCGAGGGAGGGCTTCTCCCTCACCTACCTGCCCTTCGTCTCCCGGGCGGTGTGCGACGCCCTGTCCGAGTTCCCCCGGCTCAACGCCAGCGTCGACGGCGACAGCCTGGTCGTGCACGGGTCGGTGAACCTCGGGATCGCCGTCGACATCGGCGAGAAGGGCCTCATCGTGCCCGTGATCAAGGCCGCCGAGGGCAAGCGGCTGCGCCAGCTGGCCCGGGAGATCCGGGACCTGGCCGAGCGGGCCCGCAACAAGAAGCTCACCCCGGACGACGTGACCGGTGGCACCTACACCATCACGAATCCCGGGCCCTACGGCACGTTGATCTCGGCCCCCGTGATCAACCAGCCCCAGGTGGCGATCCTCTCCACCGACGGGATCCGCAAGCGGCCGGTGGTGGTGGAGAGCCCCTCGGGGGACGCCATCGCCATCCACCCGGTGGGCATCCTGGCCATGCAGTGGGACCACCGGGCCAACGACGGCGCCTACGCCGCCGGCTTCCTCAACCGGCTCCGGGAGATCATCGAGACCCGCGACTGGGCCGCCGAGCTGGCGTGACCACCACCACCCTGTCCGTCCGCTGGCTCGGCCGGGTCCCCTACCGGGAGGCCCACACCCTCCAGCACGCCCTCCACGCCCGATCGGGCGCCGACCACCTCCTGCTCCTCGAGCATCCCCCCGTCTACACCTTGGGCCGGATGGCCCGGATGGAGCACCTCCTGGTGGCGCCGGCCGAGGTGGGGGCCGAGCTGGAGCACGCCGACCGGGGCGGCGACATCACCTACCACGGCCCCGGGCAGCTCGTCGGCTACCCCATCCTCACCCTGCCCCACTGGCGGGACGGCATGACCGACGTCGTCGCCTACGTGCGCC
The DNA here is from genome assembly GCA_050741935.1 of Acidimicrobiia bacterium. GTDB lineage: Bacteria > Actinomycetota > Acidimicrobiia > IMCC26256 > BP-133 > CAWBJP01. The sequence goes on from JBOGFE010000558.1 coordinate 1,082, forward strand.
GCCTGGAAGACGTCCTCATCGCCGCCCTGGCCGATCTCGGTGTGGAGGCGGGCCGGGAGGACCGACTCACCGGCGTCTGGGCCGGGGACGAGCCCCGCCAGAAGTTGGCCGCCATCGGCGTCAAGGTCACCCGGGGCCGGACCATGCACGGCTTCGCCCTCAACGTCGACCCCGACCTGGCCATGTTCTCTCACATCGTCCCCTGCGGCATCCGGGACCGGGAGGTCACGTCCCTGCGCCGGCTCCTCGGCCACCCGGTGGAGATGCGCACGGTCGTCGACGCCGTGACCCGCCGCCTGGCCGAGGGCTTCGGCTACGAAGCCGAGGAACGCCAGGACGTCGTCTGGTACGAGCGCCCCACGGACCTCTCCGCCTTCACCCGGCAGGCCGCCTCGGGGACGGTCGTCGCCCGGGTGAGGACGGCCGGCACCCCGGTGCGGCTGCTGGGCCGCCTGGCCCAGGCGGGGGTGGCGCAACCGCCCGAGGAAGAGGTCGTCCGCCGGCCCGAATGGATGAAGGTCCGGGCCCGGCTCGGTGGCGACTACCAGGACCTCAAGGACATGATGCGGGGCCTCGATCTCCACACGGTGTGCGAGGAGGCGGGCTGCCCCAACATCTACGAGTGCTGGTCCGAGCGAACCGCCACCTTCATGATCCTGGGCGACCGCTGCACCCGGGCCTGCGGGTTCTGCCTGGTGGACACCCGCCGCCCACTGCCGCTCGACACCGCCGAACCGGCCCGGGTGGCCGAAGCCGTGGGCCGGATGGGCCTGGCCCACGCCGTGGTCACCAGCGTGGCCCGCGACGACCTGGCCGACGGTGGCGCCACCGGCTTCGCCGCCACCATCGCCGCCATCCGGGCTGCCCACCCCGACACCACCGTGGAGGTGCTGATCCCGGACTGCAAGGGCGACGCCTCGGCCCTGGGCGTGATCTTCGACGCCCGGCCCGACGTCCTCAACCACAACCTGGAGACGGTGGCCCGCCTGCAACGGGCCGCCCGGCCCTCGGCCGCCTACAGCCGCTCCCTGGCCGTCCTGGCCCGGGCCAAGGCGGCCGGCCTGACCACCAAGTCGGGCCTCATACTGGGCATGGGCGAGACCGCCCCCGAGGTGCGGGGAGCCATCGCCGACCTGGCCGGCGTCGGGGTCGACATCCTGACCGTGGGCCAGTACCTGCGGCCCACCCCGATGCACCTGCCGGTGGTGAAGTGGTGGCACCCCGACGAGTTCGCCGCCCTGGGGGCCTACGCCCGCACGCTCGGCTTCGCCCACGTCGAGTCCGGGCCCCTGGTCCGCTCCAGCTACCACGCCCGCCGGGCCGTGGAGTCGGCGGCCGAGGTGCCCCTCCAGGCCGGTTGACCGGCGGTACGCTCGCGGCATGGCGCGGCGCTGGGGTCGTTGGTGCTCAGGGTTGTTGGTGGTCTGCTCCGCCGCCGTGGCCGGCGGCGGCCCGGCGGCCCAC
>JBOGFE010000559.1:0-8409 GCA_050741935.1 Acidimicrobiia bacterium
TCGTTGCGTTCGCCGTGGTTCCCGGAACTGCTCCGCGCCCTCCACCATGGCGTGCTCGCGTCCTACGCCGAGGTCCGATGGGCCTTCACCGACCAGGATGAGGCCCCGGCACCGTGGACGCGCCATCGCCTGCTACCGGGCGACGAGCTGGAACGGCGGGTCGGTTCCCTGCCGTGGCTCAGCGCCGAATCGGAGCGGCTCCTGGTCCGCCTCGGGGAGGCGCTGCGATCCGTCGACGAGCGGCAGATGGCGTTCCTTCGCCGTCACGGCCGCCTGCGGTCCCGGTGCCTGGCGCTCGCCGGCCCGGCGTATTCGCTCGGCTTCTACTCTCCGGTCGTCGACGACCGGGATCCCTGCCTGTCCCGGCAGGGTCCCGTCTACCTCGTCCTCCAGCCGAAGATGTTCTCCCGCCTCGGCGGGGCTGGCCTCGCCTACGTGGACGAGTTCCCGGTGGTGCGTGTCGCCCGCGGGGCGCACCCGGTGGGCGCCGACGAAGAGCGGGTCCGGAAGCGGTTCCAGCAGGACTTTCTGGCGCACGTCAAGGCCGGCCTCGCCGGCTACCCGAACCTCAGCTGGGATCCACCCGTTCCACCGCAATCCCCACGGCGCGGCCGTCCGGAAGTTCGAAGTGAAATTCGCCGGTGACCGTGCCGGGGACGACCCGCAGGTCCACGGCCAGCGTCTCCTGGTTGACGTAACGGGTGTGATCGAGAACGGCGCGGGCCACGTCCTGCGGAGCCGTCACAGTCAGCCGGATCCGGTCGCTCACCTCGAGGCCCGCTTGACGGCGGGCTTCGTTCACGAGCCGCACGACGTCCCGGGCCAGCCCTTCGGACAACAGTTCCGGCGTCACCTCGGTGTCCAGCTGGACGATGCCCGAACCTCCAGGTAGCGCTTTGGCGTCGCCCTCGTCCCGGGGTCGCTGGATGAGCTCGAACTCATCGGGATGCAGGATGCGATCGAGCACGACCACGGTATCCGCTTCCCGGCGCCAGGTTCCGGCCCTGACCGCTCGGATGACCTTCTGCACGTCGGGCCCCAGCCGGGGGCCGAGCATCTCGAGGACGAGCCGCAGCTCGAAGTCGGCGACGTCCTCGACGCGAGCGGTGAGGTGCACCTCCTTGACGTTCGCCTCCTCGGCGATCATCTGGCTGAACGGCTCCAGGGCGGGTGCGTCGGGGGCGGCGACAGTCAGGGAGCGCAGCGGGAGCCGGACGCGCAGGGCCCGGCTCTTGCGGATCGACGACGCCGTGGAACACACCGTCCGGACCCGGTCCATGACGCTCACGAGATCCCGACCATCAGCCGTGGGTTCGGCCTCGGGCCAGCTCGTCATGTGCACGCTCCGCCCCTCCGTGAGCCCCCGGTACACGGCCTCCGAGACCATAGGGAACAGTGGGGCGCCGACGCGGCAGAGCGTCTCGAGGGCATGGGCGAGGGTGTCGAAGGCATCGGGGTCGCCGCGCCAGAACCGGGCCCGGGACCGCCGGATGTACCAGTTGGTGAGGGCGTCCAGGTAGGCCTCGATGGAACCGCAGGCGCCGGCGAGGTCGTAGGTGTCCATCTGCCCGGTGACCAGCTCCACCAGCTCGGTCGTCTTGGCGACCACGTAGCGGTCGAGGAGATTCTGGCTGTCGGTGCGGGGCCGCGCCCGGTAGCCGTCGGCGTTGGCGTAGAGGGCGAAGAAGTGCCAGGCCTGCCAGACGGGATTGAGGACGGTGCGGACGGCCTCGGCGATCTGAGCCCGGTCCCGGGCCAGGCTCAGGTCCTGCCCCCGCACCACCGCCGACGACAGGAGGAACCAGCGGACGGCGTCGGCTCCGTACGTCTCGAACATCTCCTCCGGATCGGTGTAGTTCCGGAGCCGCTTGGACGCCTTGCGGCCGTCGTTGCCCAGGATGACGCCGTGGACGAGGCAGGTACCGAACGCGGGCCGGTCGAAGAGGGCGGTGGCGAGGACGTGCAGGCTGTAGAACCACGCCCGCGTCTGCCCGACGTATTCCACGATGAAATCGGCGGGGAAGTGGTTCTCGAACCACTCGACGTTCTCGAAGGGATAGTGGACCTGGGCGAAGGGCATCGACCCGGATTCGAACCAGCAGTCGAGCACCTCGGGGACCCGTCGCATCTGCGCACGGCCGGTGGGATCGTCCGGGTTGGGGCGGACCAGGTTGTCGATGGCGGGCCGGTGCAGCTCGTCGGGCCGGACACCGAAGTCCCGGCCGAGCTCGTCGAGGCTGCCGTAGACGTCGATCCGGGGGTATCGGGGGTCATCGCTCCGCCACACGGGGATGGGCGATCCCCAGAACCGGTTGCGGCTGATCGCCCAGTCCCGGGCGTTGGCCAGCCAGGATCCGAAGGCGCCGTCCTTCACATGGGCCGGAACCCAGGTGATCTCCTCGTTGAGCTCGAGTGCCCGCTGCTTGATGGCGGTCACGGCGACGAACCAGGAGGACACCGCCCGGTAGATGAGTGGCGTGTCCGTGCGCCAGCAGTGGGGATACTCGTGGACATACGTCTCATGGCGGACGACGACGTGCCGTTCCTTCAGGTCGTGGATGATGGGGGCGTTGGCCTCGAACACCTGCTGACCGGCGTAGGGAGGTACCTCGGCGCTGAAGCGGCCCTGGTCGTCGACCGGAACCACGACCGGGATGCCGTGTTCCTCGCACAGGCGCTGGTCGTCCTCCCCGAAGCCGGGAGCGATGTGCACGATTCCCGTGCCGTCCTCCTCGGTGACGAAGTCGGCGGGCAGGATCCGGAAGGCATCCGGGGTGCCGGCGAAGAAGGGGAACAGGGGCGCGTATGACCGGCCGGCCAGCTCCGCACCCGTCAGCTCGTCGACCTTTCGGGCCTGAGCCAGCTCAGGCTCGTAGGCTCCGAGGCGCGAGCACCCGATGAGGTATCGCTCACCTGAGTTCTCCAACACCGCGTAGCGGGCCTCGGGATGGACGGCGAGCGCCAGGTTCGACGGCAGCGTCCACGGTGTCGTCGTCCACACCAGTGCCTGCTCGCCGGTCTCCAGCCGGAAGAGCACCGTCAAGGCGGGGTCTTGCCTGGCCCGGTACGCGTCATCGAGCCGGGTCTCGAAGTTGGAGAGAGGCGTCTCGCACTCCCAGCAATAGGGAAGGACCTTGTGACCGGAGTAGATGAGCCCGCGTTCCCACAATCTCTTGAACGCGAACATCACGCTTTCCATATACGAGAGGTCGAGGGTCTTGTAGTCGTTCTTGAAGTCGACCCACCGTGCCTGTCGCCTGACGTAGGTCTCCCACTCCTGCGTGTAGCGGAGGACCGAGGACCGGCACGCCTCGTTGAACCGATCGATGCCGTACGACTGCACAGCCTGGCGGCCACTGATGCCGAGTTGCCTCTCCGCCTCCATCTCCGCCGGCAGGCCGTGGCAGTCCCAGCCGAAGCGTCGCTCGACGCGCCGGCCCCGCATGGTCTGGTAGCGGGGAACGGCGTCCTTCACGAACCCGGTGAGAAGATGGCCGTAGTGGGGAAGCCCGTTGGCGAACGGCGGACCGTCGTAGAAGACGAACTCAGTCGAGCGATCTTCCGTCTTGGGGCGGGCCTCGAGCGACGCTTCGAAGGTTCCGTCCTGTTCCCAGTACTCGAGGACGGCGCCCTCGATGGCCGGGAACGAAGGCCGGGATTCGACATCGGGATACGGTGACGAGGTGACTTGGCGGTCGCTCACGCATTCACCCTACGCTCGCCGAAGGAGCGGCCGACTCCAGGGCCTCGGCCAGACCTGCCACCGTTGGTGCCTCGAAGAGCTGGCGCAGCGCGATGTCGGCCGCCAGCACCCCCCGGGCCCGGGCCACGACCTGGGCGGCGAGGAGGGAATGGCCACCCAACTCGAAGAAGTCGTCGTGGATCCCAACCTGGTCGAGCCCCAGCACCTCGGCCCAGATCCCCGCCAGCACCGCCTCCACCGAGGTGCGGGGAGCCACGGGATCCTCCTTCCTCTCGGGCCGTACCGGCTCCGGTAACGCCCGCCGGTCGAGCTTCCCGCTCGATGTCAATGGAAGCCCGGACACGACCACGAACGCCGAGGGGACCAGCGGCTCCGGCAGCCGGGCCCGCACGTACTCCCGCAGCTCGGCGATGATCCGGCCTGCCGTCGCCCGAGCCGTGTGGACGCGGAGGGGGTTGTTGGCCGGCTCCGTCGCCGGCTGCGCCGCGGGTGGGAAGACCGAGCCGGCCCGGTGGGGGCGCCGGGAGAAGACCACGTCGAACGCGCCGTCACCCCGCCCCTCCGCCCAGGACAGCTCGACGGCGAAACCCTGTCGCATCCCCAGCGTCACGACCTGCTCGGGGTCGATCCCGGGTCCGTGCCACCGCGCCACGGCCCGTCGGACATCTCCGGCCGTGGCCGGCCCCCCGGGGGAGGACAGCGCCTCGAGGGTTGCCACCTCGCGCTCCACCCGGGTGTTCGGCACCCTCCGCATGCCGAGGATGTCGGGACCGGCGCCGAGGCGCAGCTCCAAGTCGGCGAGGCCCGCGTACGCCGTCCAGTCCTCCACCGGCCGTGGCATTGCCTGCCGTCCGACGTGGAGGACGGCGTCGTAGCGGAAGCACGTCATCTCGTTGTGGTGCCTTCCTCGGCGGGGCAGTACCTGGACGTGGGTGACACCTGGGAGCTCCGCCGCCAGCGAGGTGAGGAAGCGCGGGTGGATGACCAGCTCCCGCTCAGCGGCGACCCCACGCTCCACCGCCTGCTCCAACTCGGCCCGGGGCCGGTGCGGAGCCGACCTCGCCAGCTCCACGGAGGCGTGGTACGCCCGGAGGAGAGGAAGGCTGCGGACGTCGCCCACCACGATGGCGCCCCCGGGGGCTGTCACCTGGACCACCTGTTCGAGGACCCGCCGGAGATAGCTGGCCGTCGGGAAGTACTGGGTGACGGAATTGAGAACGACGGTGTCGAACGGTCCTTCGATCCCGGAGAGGTCGAGGGCCTCCCGCTGCAGGAGCGTCACTCCGGGCACGGGGTGTCGACCGAGGTGCCTCTCGAGACCCTCCAGGACCCCGGCAGAGACGTCGGTGGCGAGGTACCGCTGACAGCGGGGAGCGACCCGCCATAACACGAGCCCCGTCCCGCATCCGATCTCGAGCACCGAGGATGGAGCGAGGGACCGTACCCGCGCCGCGCTGGCATCGGCCCACTCCCGCATCTCCGCTTCCGGGATGCGACGCCCGGTGTAGCTGCTCACCCAGCCGGCGGTGTCCAACCGGCAGGCGCTGGCATCGCCCCCGGCCGCCCCCCGGACATCGTCGAGCGCTGAGGCCCACGCCTGCACGTACTCGGCCGGGCCGAAGGCCGGGTCGGGGTCGTGGGGCACGACGTAGGCGACCAGGCGCGGCTCGTCGCCGTCGTGGCGGGTGACCACGGCGGCCTGGCGGACGCCGGGATGCCCGGAGACCACGGCCTCCACCTCGCCGGGCTCCACCCTTACCCCCCGGATCTTCACCTGGTCGTCGAGGCGGCCGAGGAAATCGAGGCTCCCGTCCGCCCGGCGCCTGGCGAGGTCCCCCGTCCGGTACAGGCGGGCGCCGGGCGGGCCGAATGGGTCGGGCAGGAACCGTTCGGCGGTCAACCCCGGGCGCCCGATATAGCCCCGGGCGACCCCCACCCCACCCAGGTACAGCTCTCCGGCCACCCCCACCGGCACCGCATGGAGGTCATCATCGAGCACATAGGCATCAATGTTGGCGATCGGCTCACCGATCGGCGGCGGGGCGCCGTCGTTTCCCGCCCAGGCCGCCACCGTGGCGCACACCGTCGCCTCGGTCGGGCCGTAGGCATTGAAGAATGAGCGCCCCCTCGCCCAGCGGGCCGCCAGTGCCGCCGGGCACCGCTCTCCGGCGACCACGACCGTCCCCAAGGCCGGCAGGTCCGCGGCGGGGAGGGTGGCCAGCACCGACGGGGAGAGTGTGACCACGGTGGCGCCGTCCTCGACCAGCTGGCGGGCCAGCTCCTCCCCCGACACCGGCTCAGGCCGGGCACACAGCGTCCCCCCCGAGCACCATGCCATCACCATCTCCCAGATGGAAGCGTCGAAGCCGATGGAGGCCGCCTGGAAGACCCGGCTCCCGGGCCCCACCCCGAAGATGGCGGTCTGGACGTCGGCCAGGTTGGCGAGGCCTCGGTGTTCGACCATGACGCCCTTCGGCCGGCCGGTGGATCCGGACGTGTAGATGAGGTAGGCGACGTCGTGGGGCGCGGGCCGGTGGTGGGGGCGGATGGCGGGTTGGACGGCGACGGCGGCACGGTCGGTGTCGATCTGGACGAGCCCGGCGGGGACGCGCCGGAGGCGGGCGCGGAGGGTGCTGGTGGTCACCAGAAGGGAGGCGGCGGCGTCTTCGAGGAGAAAGGCCAGCCGCTCGGGCGGATGAGCGGGATCGAGGGGCAGGTAGACGGCGCCGGCCTTGAGGATGCCGAGAAACCCCACGACGAGATCGACGCCGCGTTCGAGGCACACTCCGACGACCACGTCGGGCCCCGCCCCCACCTCCTGGAGGTGGTGGGCCAGGCGGTTGGCGGCCACGTCGAGGTCGGCGTAGGTGCAGGACCGGTCCCCGGCGATGACCGCCACCGCCCCCGGTGAGCGATCCGCTCGGTGCTCGAAGCGATCCACCACCGTGCCCCCCGCCTCGCCTCCGGCGGGCGGGTTCCACTCCACCGGCACCATGCCGGCCTCTCCAGTCTCGATGTGGTCCAGGCATGATGCCTTCGGCCCCTCGAACCCGGTGCCCGTCCAACCACAGGGAACGGGCGAACGCTCGGGCCAGATCGAAGAGAAACCCCTGTGGTTGACGACGACGCGGTACGCCGTGCCGTCGTCGGCCTTGTGCGGCCTCGTCATGCCGACCTCCTGGCGCGCCGTTCCCGACGTTTGCTGACCAGACCCGGGTTCCTTTGGGAAGTGTGCGCGGGAAGAACACCGGTGTCCTGAGTGGCGGGGTACTCAATTTCGGGCTCGAGCCCCGCTGAGCCCGTTCCCGCAGGCCCAAACGCCCATGGACCTGACCGACGCGCTGGGCCGGCCCCCGCTGGCCATGCCCAAGGCCACACCCCTGGCAGCGGCGATCCTCGACGAGGTCCGCGCCCGTGTCAGCGTCCCGGGGCGGCCGGCCGACCTCGCCGACGATGACCTGAGCTTCATCCGGGCCGCCGCCGGACGCGGCGACCACGCCGATCCCCGGTTCCCGATCGTCGGCTAGTCGCGATCCGCCTTCCCGGATTCCGTACTGGTACGGATGTGGATGGGTTGGCGGCAACTTATGCTCACTCCGGCGCGAGCCAAAGGGGGAGATATGCGAACGAGACACGCGGTTCTGGCCCTCGTGATGGTGCTGGCCGGATTCACGGCCACGGCCGAGGCCCAGCAGGGAACGAGATGCTCCGGACAATTCGACATCACGATCTCACCGGGTATCGGGTCCGAGCCGTCGTCGGGTGTCTTCCACAGCCCGGACGGCGAGAACGGCACGATCACCTGCGATGGCGGGGCCGCGGGGACCGCCGGCGTCGATGGTCGCTACGGCACCAACGGCGGCGACAGCTGTTCCTCGGCGGGGTCAGGGGAAGGCTGGGGGATCCAGTCCCTCACCCTGGATGGGAAGAACATCAAGAACACCTTCACCTATGAGTTCGGCGGCCTCTCCGGCGGAATCGTCAACGGTACGTTCGACGGCGAGGTCTTCTCCGGTTCGTTCAGCTACACGCCGACCGAGGGCGACTGCGTCACGGCGCCCACGACCGCGGGCAACGTGAGGTTCGAAGGTGTGATGAAGGGCTGAACACCGGCCCGCCGACATCCATGACCAGACGGGGGAGGCGAACCAGCGGGGGCGGCGGTCATCGTCGCCTCCGCTGGACGCCGTCGAGGGAGGAAGGGTGACCATGTCCAGATCGTCAGTGCTCACGGGCTTGGCCCGGCCGTTCCGCAGCACCGCCGTGGTGGTGGTCCTGCCGGTTCTCCTGGTGGCCGTCGCCTTCGCCGTCTCCGGCCCACCCCGGGAGGCCGCTGAGGCCGAGGAGGCGGGTCCAGCGCCGGTGCGGCGACCGATTCCGGCGAACATGCTGGAGGCCTATTCCAAAGGTGGCGTCGTCGCCCTGGAGTACCACGCCCTCTACTACTGCCCGACCACGCCCTCCTCCGACCTCGAACCGCCCTTCGGGGAGGGCGACGGCCATCCCCAGTCGGAGGACCCGAGCGAGTATCAGGCGCCGAACTGCTTCTTCGGGGACACCGGCACGGGTTCGGTGCTGCCCGACGACCTGAAGGCCGCGGCCTTCCCCGACGTCCAGACCTTCTGGGGCATCGCGCCTTTCTTCGGGACGGCGCTCGGCGACGCCAACAGCCCGGCCAGCGACATCCAGACCCACTGCAGCGAACC
>JBOGFE010000560.1:0-2762 GCA_050741935.1 Acidimicrobiia bacterium
GCCCAGCCCGCCCCGGCGCCGGCCCCCGCGCCCCAGGACCCGGGCGCAGTGCCCGAGACGTTCATCACCGCCGCCAACGCCACCTGGGGGACGGCACCGGCGGCCGACGGCATGTCCGGCAAGGTGCTGCGCATGCTCGAGGGGGGCGACTCGCTCTTCCTGGCCGGGGAGTTCACCGGGATGGTCCCCCCGGGCACCGAAGAAGGCGCGGAGGACGGCCTCGTCCCCCGGAACTACCTGGCCGCCATCTCCGCCTCCAACGGCGAGCTGACCGCCTTCAATCCCGACCCCAACGGTCCCGTGCGGGCCCTGGCGCTGTCGCCCGACGGCCGGCGGCTCTACATCGGCGGGACGTTCGAAACGGTGGGCGGCGCCGTGGCCCGCAACCTGGCCGCCATCGACCTCACCACCGGGACCCTCGACCCCGGCTTCGACCCGCCCCGGCTCAACTCCGGGGTGCGGTCACTGGCTCTCGCCGGGGAACGCCTCTACGTGGGCGGCAACTTCACCGAGGCGGTGACGCCGGCCGGGTCGATCCTCCGGCCCCAGCTGGCCGCCTTCGACGCCGGCAGCGGCGCCCTCCTCGACTGGCTCCCGCCGCCCAACAACGGCGGCGAGTTCTACGACCAGACCGGGCGGGAACGGTCCTCGGGCGACGGGATCGTCTTCGACCTCGCCCTCTCCGGCGACGGGACGAGCCTCTACGCGGCGGGGACCTTCCTCGACTTCGGCGGCCAGGGTGGCCTCGTGAGCCTGGACACGGCCACGGGCCAGCCCACCGATTGGCAGGCCGACCTGGACCGCCCCGTCTTCGGGGTCGAGGTCTGGCGGGGCGACGGCCGCACCGTCTTCGCCTCCACCGGCGGCGCCGGCGGGATGCTCTACGCCTTCGACCCGGGGGCCAAGAAGGACCGTGTCTGGGAGGTCAAGACCGACGGCGACAACATGGACGTGGTGGCCACCGCCACCACGGTGTACCTGATGGGCCACTACGACTACGTCGTCGACGCCGGGTCGAGCTGCTACAAGGACTGCCGGAACAGCATCCCCCGCCGTCACCTCGCCGCCTTCGACGCCATGACCGGCGACCTCGATCCCGACTGGCACCCGGTGGCCAACACCAACACCGGGCCCTACACGGCCGTCCTCGGCGCCCACCACCTCTGGATCGGTGGCGAGTTCACCGAGGTCAACCGCACGCCCCAGCCCGGCGTCGTCCAGTTCCCGCCGGCCCAGGCCCAGCAGGGCGGCCAGGAGGCGCAGCTCGGCGTCAGCTGAGCAGGCGAACAGGAGGCAACCGCTTCCTGAACGTCATTGCAACCTGTTTGCGTCAAGGGTGAGCCGGGTCTAACGTTCCGCCCGTGTCGAGACCGGGCCGAACCCTCTTCTGTGCGCTGCTGGCGTGCTTTGCCCTCATGGCCGGCGCCTGCGGTAGGGATGACGGCCGAGGCGAGGCCGCCGGCGACGAGACGGCCACCACCACGGCGGCGGGCACGGCGAAGCTCAAGGTGGTGACCACCGTCGCCCCCCTCACCAGCATCGCCGCCAACGTGGCCGGCGACCGGGCCGACATCGAGGGCGTGGTGCCCGAAGGCACCAACTCCCACACCTTCGAACCGGCGCCGCGCGTGGCCGAGATCCTCGCCGAGGCCGACCTGATCTTCATCAACGGCCTGGTCCTGGAGGAGCCGACCAAGGACCTGGCCGAGGCCAACCTCAAGGCGGGGGCCAAGGTCGTCGAGCTCGGGACCGAGGTGCTGCCCGAGTCGGAGTGGATCTACGACTTCTCCTTCCCCCGGGAGGAGGGCAGGCCCAACCCCCACCTGTGGACCGACCCGACCTACGCCAAGCGCTACGCCGGGATCATCCGCCGCGAGCTGACGGCCCGGGATGCCGCCAACGCCGGCGCCTACCAGCGCAACTACGACGCCTTCGCCGCCCTGATCGACGAGTTCGACCGGGCCATGCGGACCTCGTTCGCCACCCTCCCCCGGGAGCAGCGCAAGCTGCTCACCTACCACGACGCCTACGCCTACTTCGCCCAGACCTACGACTGGACGGTGATCGGCGCCATCCAGGTCGAGAACTTCGAGGAGCCGAGCCCCAAGGAGGTCGCCGCCCTCATCGACCAGGTGCGGAAGGAGAAGGTCCCCGCCATCTTCGGCTCCGAGGTCTTCCCCAGCCCGGTGCTGGCGCAGATCGGCAAGGAGACCGGCGTCCGCTACGTCGACGTCCTGCGCGACGACGACCTGCCGGGGGCACCGGGCGACGCCCAGCACTCCTGGGTCGGCCTCATGCGCTTCGACTACCTCACCATGGTGGAGGCGCTCGGCGGGGACGCCTCCGCCCTCGAGGCCTTCGCCGCCCGCACCGTCACCCCCGACCGGGCCACCTACCCGCAATGAACCGACCCGGGGCGCCCGACGCGCTGGTCCGCCTCGAGCGGGTGACATGCGGCTACGACCGCCACCCCGTCCTCGTCAACGTCGACGTGACCGTGGCGCCGTCCGACTTCATCGGCGTGGTCGGGCCCTCGGGTTCGGGGAAGACCACGCTGCTGCGCGCCGTCATGGGGACGGTGGATCCCATCGCCGGCTCCCTCCGGCGCCGGCCCGGCCTGCGGGTCGCCTACGTCCCCCAGACCGAGACGATCAACTGGAACTTCCCCGTCACCGTGGGCGAGTGCGTGCTCATGGCCCGGGGCGGCCGGCGCCTCCCGTGGTCGAGCAGGGAGGAGCGGGCCGAAGTGGCCCGGGTGCTGG
>JBOGFE010000561.1:0-5426 GCA_050741935.1 Acidimicrobiia bacterium
CTGCTCGGTCTCCACGTTCCGGCCGAGGCGGGCGGCCAGGGAGCGGGAGAGCTCGCGGCCGGGTTGGTGTGCGAGGAGCTGGCCCGGGCCGATTTCATCACCGCCCTCATGATCATTCAGGCGGGCACGGCGGGGAAGCTCCTGTGGCGCCTCGGGTCCGAGCGCCTGCAGGCGGAATGGCTCCCCCGGGTCGCCACCGGCGACACCACCTTCGGCCTCGCCTTCACCGAGCCCGGCACCGGCTCGGACATCGCCGCCCTGGCCGCCACCGCCAAACCGGCCGGCGGTGGCTTCGTGCTCCGGGGCGAGAAGTCGTCCATGAGCTTCTCGGAGTCCCAGGTCGCCTTCGTGCTGTGCAGGACCGACCCCGGGGCCCGGGGTGCCCCCGAAATGTCAGGCCCCGCGCTCTTCTTCGTCCCCCTCGACGCCCCCGGCGTCACGGTGGCGCCCTTCGACGACATGGGCAGCCGCCCGCTCGGCCGGGCCATCGTCACCTTCGACGACGTCGAGGTCCCCGCCGACGCCCTCCTGGGCGAGCCCGGATCGGGGCTCCGGACGGCGCTGGGCTCGCTCGCCGCCTCCAAGGTGCTCGTCTGCTGCGTCTGCCTGGGGACGGCCCGCGCCGCCCTCGAGGAGGCCGTCGCCTGGTCGAAGGACCGGGTGACCTTCGGGGCGCCCCTGGCCACCCGCCAGGGCATCGCCTTTCCTCTGGCCGATGCCGCCACCCATCTGGAGGCGGCCCGGCTCCTGGCGCACCGGGCGCTGTGGAAGGCCGACCGGGGCGAGGATTTCCGTCAGGATGCGGCCATGGCCAAGTCGTGGATCCCCCGCCTGGCGTCGTCGGTGTGCCACGAGGCCATCCTCACCATCGGCCATGTCGCCTACAGCCGGGAGCACCCGGCCCAGGTCCGCCTGCGCGACGTGCTCGCCACCGAGCTGGGCGAAGGCCCGGCCAACACCCAGCGCATGCTCATCGCCCGCGACCTCTTCGGCACAACCCCGAGTTGATGGCTGTGCTCATGGCTCTTCGCCTGGCGGCTCATCGCAGTGCGAATGGGGACCCCAACCCCATTCGCCCCCCGGAGGCCTGATGCCGAGGCTCTCGCCCGAACAGGAGCTCTTTGCCGAGACGGTCCGGCGCGTCGCCACCGAGCAGATCGCTCCCATCGGGGCCGGCATGGAAGCCGACGACGAGTTCCCCCACGACCTGCTCGCCCTCTACCGCGACCAGGGCTGGCTCTCGATCCTCACCCCCGCCGCCTACGGCGGCGCCGAGGCCGGCTCCACCGAGTGGGTGATCCTGGCCGAGGAGATCTCCCGGGTGTCGACCGCCGCCTGCCAGCTGTTCCAGCACTTCGGGGCCGTCCTCACCCTGCGCTTCGCCGGCAGCCCCGAGCAGCAGGCCCGGTTCTTCCCCCGCCTCGAGGAGCGGGTCTCGTGCCTGGCCAGCACCGAGCCGGAGGCGGGCAGCGACCTGGGCGCGATCCGCACCCACGCCGTCGACAAGGGCGGCTACTACGTGGTCAACGGGGCCAAGTGCTTCATCACCCATGGCGACGTGTCCGACATCTACACCACTCTGGTCACCGTCGACCCGGGCTCGGGGCCGGCCGGCGTGCGCCTCCTGCTCATCGACGGGAAGGAGTCGCCCGGGGTGACCGTGACCGGGCGGGAGCGGAAGATGGGCCTGCGGGGCTCCACCATCGTCGGCCTGTCCTTCGAGAACGTCGAGGTCCCGGCCGGGAACCTCATCGGCGGCGACCGGGGTTTCGGGGCGCTCATGGGCATGTTCGTCTTCGCCCGCCCCAACGTGGCCGCCCAGGCCGTCGGCCTGGCCACCGCCGCCCTGGAGTACGCCCTGGCCTACACCTTGGAGCGCAAGGCGTTCGGGCGGCCGGTGTTCGAGTTCCAGGGCGTATCGTTCATGGTCGCCGACATGGCCATCCAGATCGAAGCCGCCCGGGAGCTGCTCTACGCGGCGGCGGCCGAGATCGACCGGGGCGGTCCCCGGGCGGGCGAGCTCTCCGCCATGGCCAAGACGTTCTGCACCGACACGGCCATGAAGGTGGCGACCGACGCCGTCCAGTGCCTGGGCGGCCACGGCTACCTGGCCGACCACCCCGTCGAGCGCATGATGCGCGACGCCAAGGTGCTCCAGATCTACGAAGGCACCAACCAGATCCAGCGCGTGATCCTGAGCCGGGCGCTGGCCAAGAAGAAGGGGGCAACCGGATGACGGTCGAGGAGACGGCACCCGCCGACCTGGTGAAGGACTTCGACCCGACCGATCCCCGGGTCGTGCGCGACCCGTACCCGGTCTACGCCCTCATGCGCCAGGAGTGCCCGATCGGCCACGGCAGCCGGTTCGGCGGCTTCCACGTGGTCTCCCGCTTCGCCGACGTGTGCGCCGCCGCCCACGACACCGGGCTGTTCAGCTCGGCCCAGGGCGTGAGCGTGCCCGACTTCGGGAACCCCCTCAACGCCATCCCCCTCGAGGTCGACCCGCCCGACCACACCAAGTGGCGCCACCTCATCCAGGCCTGGTTCTCACCCCAGTACGCCGCCAGCCTCGAGCCCATGATCCGGCGCATCGTGCGCGACCTCATCGAGAAGTTCGCCGACCGGGGCCACGCCGACCTCGCCCAGGAGCTGGCCGTCCCCGTCCCGCCCATGATCATCGCCCACATGATCGGCCTGCCCGAGGAGGACTGGTCGTACTACCGGGAGATCACCGAGCTGATGCTGACGGCGGCGGCGGCCGAGGACAGCCAGGTCAACGCCGAGCAGGCCCTCCAGCTCTTCAGCTACCTCTACGAGCAGCTGGAGGACCGGCGGGAGCACCCCCGGGACGACCTGCTCTCCAAGATCGTCCAGCTCCGCTACGAAGGCCGCGACCTGACCGAGGAGGAGGTGCTCGGCATCACCTTCCTGCTGGTGGTGGCCGGGCACGAGACGACCACCGGCGGCATCGGCCTGCTGCTGTGGCAGCTGGCCCAGCACCCCGAGGTCCAGGACCTCATCCGGGACGACCCCGACCTGCGCTTCAGCGCCGTCGAGGAGTCCCTCCGCCTCGACCCTCCCGTCCAGTACTTCTCCCGCACCGTGACCCGCGACACGACCTTCGCCGGCACCCCCATGGCCGAGGGGGAGAAGATCCTCCTGGCCTGGGCGTCGGCCAACCGCGATCCGGACGCCTTCGACCGGCCCGACGAGTTCGTCTACGACCGCGCCAACAACCGCCACCTGTCCTTCGGGTCGGGCCCGCACCGCTGCATCGGAGCCCACCTCGCCCGCCTCGAGATCCGCGTGACCGTCGAAGAGGTCCTGAACCGGCTGCCGACCTTCCGCCTGGCCGATCCCGGGGCGGTGGAGATGGCCGGCGTGATCACCCGCTGGGCGAAGCACCTGCCAGTGGTGTGGTGACCCCGGCGCGGGGTAGACTTTCCGACTGACTGCTCATTCGGAATGGCTGGGCCCGATCCCGGGGGGAAGCATGGACACTTCGGATCTCGTTCCCGCTGAGCTGAGGGCCCAGTGGGTGGCGGAGGGCCATTGTCCCGGCGTCGACCTCATGACCCTCTTCCTGAACCAGGTGGAGCGCCACCCGGACAGGACCGCCCTGATCGACGACCACGGCAGCGTGACCTACGCCGAGCTGGCGGCCGAGGCGCGCCGCATCGGCGCCCACCTCCACCAGGCGGGTGTGGGAGCGGGCGACGTGGTCGCCATCCAGTTCGCCAACACCCACCACGCCTGTGCCGCCGACCTGGCCATCGCCAGCGTGGGGGCGACCTGCCTGGCCTACCCCATCCTCTACCGGCACAAGGAGGTCCGCTCCCTCCTCACCCGCTCCGGGGCGGTGGCCTGCCTGTTCGCCCGGAGCTTCCGGGACTTCGACTTCGCCGAGATGATGGTGGAGCTGCGCCCCGAGCTCCCCGCCCTGCGACACCTCGCCGTCCTGGGTGAGGCCCACAAGGAATGCGATTCCCTCGACGAGGTCCTGGCCGGCCCCGACCCCGGCACCCGGCCGCCCGTCGAGGTGGCGCCCTCCGACCCGGCCCGCATCATCGTCACCTCGGGGACCGAGGGCGAGCCCAAGATGGTGCTCTTCTCGCATGACGGCATCGGCGGCGGGGTGGCCAACGTCCTGGGGGCGATCCTTCGTGGGGGACACCCCCCGACCCCCGGGCGGCCCGACGACGACACCCGCTTCCTGCTGCTGCCGCCGCTCTCCACCGGATTCGGGGCGCTGGGCACCTACGCCGCCATCTCCCGCTTCGGCGTCACCCTGGTGGTCACGTCGGTGTTCGACCCGGCGGGGATGTTCAAGCTCATCGAACGGGAGCGGATCACCCACCTCTTCGGGGTGCCCACCATGCTGGGCATGATGCTGGAGGCCAAGCCCGAGGGCGTCGACCTGTCGTCGCTGCAGGTGGTGGGCAGCTTCGGGGCGGCCATGAGCGAGGACCGGGTCCGGCGCACCATCGACGTGTTCGGAGCCCGCTTCGTCAACGGCTACGGCTGCTCCGACGGGGCCATCTGCATGACCGGCTGGGACGACCCGCCGGAGAAGATCGCCGCCACTGTCGGGCGCCCCTCCCCCGCCCTCGCCCACATCCGCATCCTCGACGACGGCGGCGCCGAGGTCCCGGTGGGCGAGGTGGGCGAGGTCTGCTCCCGGGGCCCCATGTCCCCCCTGCGCTACTTCAACAGCCCCGAGCTCGACGCCCGCTACCGCTTCGACGACGGCTGGGTCCGCACCGGCGACCTCGGGGTCATCGACGCCGACGGCTACCTGCGCATCGCCGGGCGCAAGAAGGACATCATCATCCGGGGCGGCTACAACATCAGCCCGGCGGAGACCGAAGCCGCCCTCCTCACCCATCCGGCCGTGGCCGAGGTGGCCTGCGTGGGCATGCCCGACGAGCGCCTCGGGGAGCGCATGTGCGCCTTCCTCGTGCTCCGGGAGGGCCAGAGCCTGCCCGACCTGGCCACCATCGAGGAGTACCTGACGGACCTCGGCCTGGCCCGGATCAAGTGCCCCGAGCGCCTGGAGGTCATCGACGCCATGCCTCTCAACCCCACCGGGAAGATCCTCAAGCGCGTCCTGCGGGACCGCATCGCCGAGATGGTCGCCGCCGAGGCATGAGGACCGCCCGGTCACTCCGCCGTTCCGGCGCCGCCTGCCTGCTGGCGCTGGTGGTCGCTACCGGCTGCGGCTCGAGGGTGGAGCGGGCGGCGCTGGAGCGGGTCAGCGGCTCGCTCACCCTGGCGGGGTCCGACGCCGCCCCCGAGCTCGCCTCCACCGCTTCCGACGCCACCGCCAGCTCGGGAGCCACGGGCTCCGCCCCCGGTTCCGGCTCGGTGGCGACGGCCGCGGGGACGCCGTCGAACCCGGGAGCGGCGGCCGGAGCGCAGGGCAGCGT
>JBOGFE010000562.1:0-3722 GCA_050741935.1 Acidimicrobiia bacterium
GCGCCGACCCCGGGCGCCTGCGGGTGGGGCTGCTCACCTTCTCGCCGGCCATGGGCGGTCCGGTCGACCCCGAGTGCGTCACCGCCGCCACCGACACCGGCGCCCTGCTCGAGTCTCTGGGCCACCATGTCGAGGTCGCCCACCCGCGGGGCCTGGAGCGCCCGGAGTGGAGCCAGAACTTCATCACCCTGTGGGCCGCGGGCGTGGCCCTGGGGCTGGAGACCTGGAGCCGGCGGACGGGCCGCCGCATCCACGAGAAGGACGTGGAGCCCCTCACCTGGGCGCTGGCCGAGACGGGCGACGGCATCGGCGCCATGGCCCTGCTGTCGGCCCACGCCTGGCTCTCGGAGGGCAACCGGGACGTGGCCCAGTGGTTCCGGGACCCCGGGAACGGAGGCGCCGACGGGTTCGACCTGCTCCTGACCCCGACCCTGGCCGAGCCTCCCGTCCCCCTCGGCACCTTCGCCAGCCAACCGGACAACCCATTGGGGAGCCTGTTCCGGGCCGGCGCCTTCTGCCCCTTCACCCCGCCGTTCAACATCACCGGCCAGCCCGCCATCTCCCTGCCGCTGCACTGGACACCGGCGGGCCTGCCCGTGGGGGTGCAGCTGGTGGCCGCCTACGGGGCCGAGGACGTGCTGCTGCGGGTGGCGGCCCAGCTGGAGGAGGCCCGGCCCTGGGCCGGCCGGTGGCCGTCCGTCTGCGCCCGCTAAGTTCGGCAGGAAGGTGAGACGGTGGTGCCTAAATCGCCGTCGTCGTTCCGGTCGAACCGGCCGCCGTTTCCGGCGGCCCGTCCAGGTGCTCATGTCCCCGCCCGGGAGGGCGGGGACTGCCTGGTTCTGCCGTTCAAGCGACCGCTGCCAGGTCGGCTTGCGCTTCCCTGGTCTTCTGCGGTCTCCGGTCAGCGTTTAACGTCTCGCGGTCGTAGCCCGGCGACGTGGAACTCGTCTGGTCCTGCTGGCGCTGCTGGTCGAGGAGCCGGATGGCTTCCCCGGCGATGGTGCGAGCAGCGTTGACGTCGCGGTCGGCGACCGCTCCGCACCGGTCGCATCGGAACATCCGTTCGGAGAGGGGGAGCGTGGCTTTTGCTTCCCCGCAGGCCGAACAGGTCTTCGAGGACGGGTAGAACCGGCCGACAGCAACGAGGGTGTGGCCCCGGTCGGCGGTCTTGTAGGTGAGCCGGCGGCGCACCTCGCCGAGGGAGGCGTCGGCCAGTCTGCGGCCGAGACGTCGCTTCTTGTTGGCCATGTCTTTGACGTTGAGGTCCTCGACGGCGACAACGTCGTAGGCACCGGCCAGGGTGGTGGTGATCGGGTGGAGGTGCAACGCGCGGGTCTTGACCACCCGTCCGTGGAGGCGGGCCCGGCGCCGGGACGAGCTTGCCGTGGTTCTTCGACCCCCGCTTCGCCCGGGAGACGGCCCGGTCGAGGCGGCGCAGCCGCCTCAAATGCCCCTCGAGGACTTTCGGGTTGGCGACGTGGCCGTCCGGGTCGGTCAGGCCGGGGACCGGCTCGGAGGTCGTGACCAGGTGCTTCACCCCGGCGTCCACAGCGATGAGTGCACCCCGATACTTCACCGGCCTCTGGGAGGGGGCCTGGCGGTACCGGAGCTGGAACGACGCCTGCCACCGCCCACCCCGATAGGCGATCGTCACCTTCTGGACGGTCGCCTCACCCGAATCGACCAAGCGGTAGAGCTTTCTGGTCGACTCGACGGTGTGCAGCCAGCCGAGGAGGTCGCGGCGGCGGCGCACCTCCGGATCCGGGGACGCCTGGGGGAGCATGAGGCGGACGTGGTGGCGATCGGGGTGCAGCCAGGACAGCTGATGGTTGAGCTCCACGAAACTGACCGACGGGGTGCAGCGTCCCTTCTTCTTGCGCTTCGGGAACTCGAGCTTCGGCCCTTTGCGCTTCCCGGCCCGGCTGTCGGACCAGTTCTTGAGGGCGGCGGCGGCGTCGACGATCCCGGAGCGGAAGGCGTGCGTCGACACCTCCCGCCACCACGGCGCCACCTCGTCGCGCACCTGCATCCAGCGCATCCCCAGGCTCTTCGCCGACCACGACACCGGCGGCGTCAACCGGTCCTCGGGTACCCCGGCCCCTCGCTCCGCCCGGCGGACGGCAAGGTTCTCCAAGACCGTCCGGATCACCCAGTTGTAGGCAAAACGGCGGGAACCGCAGTGGAGACGAGCAGGCGCTCCTCCGACGGCGACACGTCGAGCGACACCAACACCGCCCTCGTCACGAAGCTCCCGTCAGCCACGCTCCGTAGTGTGCCCGGAGGGTGAGACACTTCGGAACCACCGTCACACCGTCCTGCCGAACACGGCGCCCGCTGAGGGTTAACCGCTGACGGTGATGGTGATCGAGTCGGTGAGGTCGAGGGCGGTGTGGGCGCCGTCGCCGACCTGCAGGCACAGCTTGTGCTCGCCGGCGGCCAGGGGCAGCTCGGCCTCGGTCTGAGCCATGCCGTAGTGCAGGTGGGTGTCGTCCTTGCGGATGACCTCTCCGGTGGCGATGCAGTCGCCGTCGACGACGATGTGGAAGTGGCCGGCCCCGGCCTTGATCTCGCCGGCGGCCTCGATGATGAAGTTGGTTGCCTGCATCTTCACCTTCACCGGGGCCGCCACCGTGGCCCCGTCGGCCGGTTCGGCGAAGCTGACGGCGGCGACGGGAGCGGCGGACGTGGTCGTCGCCTCCATGGTGGTGCTCGTCTCGGCCGACTCCTGGCTCTCCCCGCCGTCGTCGCCGCAGCCGGCGCCCAGGCTCAACACCGCCGCCATCGCCACCATCGTCAGGGACCGGGTTCGCACCGCCATCACGCTCCTTCTCGTCGCCAGGCGGCCGTACCGTAGCCGCCCCCCCGGTCAATCTCAGTTGCTGATGTTGTCAGAGTTGTCAGCGTGTCTGAGCCGTCCTAGGCTTACGGTTGTTCGGAGTTCCCGGAGGGCCTCGTGGCGGAGGACGGGATGGGGAGACGGCTCGCGTGGCCGATGGTGATCGTGCTCACCGCCCTGGGGGTGGTGTTCCCCACGTGGGGGGCGGCCCAGGCCGAGGGCCCGCCGGCGCTCGAGCTGTGCTGCGCCTGGGGGCGGAGCCTGGCCGACGGCCAGCTCACCTACAGCCTCGACGGAGCCGACCCGGCGACGGCCGACGTCATGCGGGGCGCCATCCGGGCCTGGGACGACGCCCTGCCGTCCATCGCGCTGCTCGAGGTACCGCCGGGGACCAAGAAGACCGACATCACCATCACCTACACCGAGGGCACCGGCGGCAGCGAGGGACTGGCCGTGACCTCCTTCACCCAGCGGGGCCTCATCAAGCGGGCCGAGCTGACCGTGGACGCCCCCCGCGCCCCCGGCGGCGCCGGCGCCGTCGAGCAGATCACCAAGCACGAGGTCGGCCACGCCCTCGGGCTGCGCCACGCCAACTTCGAGGGCGATCTCATGTCCCCCGTCGTCAACCCCGTGCCCGGCCCCATGTCCGGCTGCGACATCGCCGGCGTCATCGAGGCCAACCGGTGGCAGACGACGGATGGACGGCGTTCGCCCCGCCCGCCCACGACCACCCAGGTGGCGTGTTGACGCCGGGGGGCTAGCCGGGCAGCGGCGTGGTGGCCGCCCGGCCGGGACGCAACCGGCCCCCGATGGCGGTGGCGAGCAGGAAGGCGGCTGCCGCCACCAGCACGATCGACCCGCCGGGGGCGAGGCCGTAGGTCCGGGC